>DLZS01000089.1:551-3421 GCA_003447275.1 Dialister sp. | reverse complement strand
CCCCTTCGGGGCACCTTCCCCTCGAGGGGAAGGCTGACGATACGGAGATCCAATTTTTCCGTGATCCCCATTGCACCTCGTTCTCTTATAATCAAAAAGGCGATGCCCATTAACGGGCATCGCCTTTTTGATTGCCAAGCATACCCCGGCTGTATTATACTTGAGGATGGATACATAGCGATGATACCAAAAGAGAAATGGTGACGGCAGCTTCGCCGTCCATAGAAGAAGGGCGATGCCCGATCCCATTTTTTGTGACGAGCGATCCATCTTTCATCGTTCGCCCATCTGAATTACGGAAGAAAGGAGGGATACCATGGGACTATCGATCAAAGACATCCTGCTCTTGGACTACTTCGATGGCAAGCCGGCGCACCACAAGGTGCCACCCTATAAAGAGAGCATCTACGGGCGTGATGCGAATGACCGCATCGGAGAGCTTTTTGATGACGGCTGGATCCGCATGAGCCGTCCGCAGGAGACGCTCACCATGCTGCCGGACAAAGCGCTCTCCGATTTCCTCAAACGATATGATCTCTCCGGGGAAGGCACACACGCCGAGCTCGTGGGCCGTGTCATCGCCAAAGTGCCGGAGAAGGACTATGCTCATGGCGTCCCGAAGATCTACGTCCTTACCAAGGAAGGGCAGGCGGAAGTCGGACACCACATGGCTTACGTACTGAACGTCCGTGAGAACTATGGTCTGACCGAGGGCGAGATCGGTGAGTCGCAGACCGCTCTCTCCGCCCGCGGCGAGTCCTACACCGCCCGCGGCATCCTTTACCGCGCTTTTCAGCAGAAGATCTCCCTCTACACCATGGCAGGGGAATGGTCGAAGCTGCGCAACATGTACTATACCGTGGCGAATTTCTACATCCGAATCAAGCACAATGACTACGCACTGCCCTACCTTTACCTCGTCTTCTTCATGGATATGTCCGGTATGGGCAATAAGAACAACCTCGTGCCCTACGAGAACCTTTTCCCGACGCAGAAGGGCATGATCCTGCTCATGGATGAGATCAGGAAAGGTCTGCACATGACGATGGACGATGTGAAAGGCTCCTTCCTCTCCTCCATCGCCCGCATGGCGCCATCGCTGCCTTTCTCCTACTTCTCCCCGCAGGTCATGGCCTCCATGCTGCTCGAACGTCTCCGCGGCATTGATTTCAACGGCACGAAGTACATCTGCGACAGAAATGTCCCGGATCCTTCCTCGGGGGCGTACCACTATGTCCCCTACGGCCGAAGCGAAGCCCGCCCCGCCGCCCGCACCCGTCATATCGTGAAGCCGAAGATCATGGCGCCTCCGGTCCTGCGGATGCCCACCTTCACCGCGCCCGCCCCCTTTTGCCCGAGCGAGGCCGGAAAGCCCGAGGAAGCCCCCGCGCAGGAGATCGAGAAACCGGCTCCGCCCAAAGAAGAAAAAAAGGAGAAAGGGATTCTCGCAAAGATCAAAAAGCTGTTTTGACTGGTGACTGGGGACTAGTGACTGGGAGATTAGGAGACTGGGAGACGGCAGAAACTCTTGCGCTGTCATTTCGAGCGTCAGCGAGAAATCTTTGCTATTCGCGGTCAATCGGATGATGTCAGAAAATCTCAAACGGGAAACCTGTTATCCGCCGACTTTCGGGCATCGCCCCGTTTCGTCATCCTGAGCGGCGAGAAACGTCGTATGTGAGATAACGAATGCCAGAACAGCTGCGACCTGAGCCATCGATCTCTGCGAAGCCGCCACCACAACCTTGAACCTTGAACCTTAAACCCTCTTTCGCTCAATCAAAGGGCGCCCCGCCCACGGGCTTCCCCTTCTATCCCATCCGTTCTACGACATCCTTCGCCCAGTCGCGATCAATATAGAGATCATTCCTTGTCGCGGCATCGAGGCGTTCATACGCACTGTCATAGATGGCCTTGTACAGGGATTCATCAAATTCCATCGATGCCACCATCTCTCCCGCTCGGCGGAAGAGGAAGCCGTGCACGCCGTCGTCATTGGTCGCGAAATAGATCTCATCGATCTTCTTATCCTTGTAGTGCGCCTCGACATTATCCCACACGGAGCTCTTGATGATCTCCACGATCCGGTCATCGAAGCCCGCATCGAGAATGAGGAGCTTCTCCTTGAATGCATTGTAGGAACGGACGATGCGTTTCCGATAGCCGTCGAAGGCATTCCCCCGCTGGTCCAAGATCTGCGCCATCTCCGATGCATCCTCGCCATCTGCGCTGACATAGATCAGCACCTTATCCTCCTGCTGATGATAGAGGAAATTGTAATTCAAAAGCGCTGACGCGCCGCACTCCGGGCAGTGGAAACGGAAGGCCTCGTCATTTCTGACCTTCTCCTTCATCTCCGGATCCTTCATCGTATTGATGCTGTCCCATACGAGGAAAGACGTCTTCTTCCCGCATTTCGGACAGGTGATCTCCTGCATAGCACTCTGTGACATAATTGGCCTCCTGTAATTGAATCTCTATCCATTATAACAGGGGATCTGCGCCTTGGGAAGAAATAGTGAGAAAGCAAAACGCAGCGCAGAAAGAAGGGCGGCAAGACGCTTTCTGAAAAAACACCGCCCCTAAAATGAGATGCCCATCACCTCACGCTCGCGATCTCCCCCGCGATCGCGAGATCCTCCAGTCTTCCTCTCGTACACGAACCGATACAGACCTCGTGATCTGTGAGGTGAGCCTTTCCCCGTTTCGACTGCCCGATCACAGCTGAGAAATGACGATACAGGGAAAGCGACATTCTCGTATCTTCCTCCTTCCTCTGGAAGGAGGTGCCCCGAAGGGGCGGAGGCTCGCTCATGCTATCAGTTGAAAAAGAATGTGAGATATGCCTTCCCTCGTTTCGTCATCCCGAG
>DLZS01000089.1:0-217 GCA_003447275.1 Dialister sp. | reverse complement strand
TGATCCCACGTCGCATGGAGTACGGTGCTTCCCGTTATCCGCTGTCCTCCCATGTCTTGATCGATCGCAAACGAAAAAGATTTCTCGCTTTCGCTCGAAATGACAACATGGGGAAAGCGGCATTCTCGTATCTCCCTCCTTTCTCTGGAAGGAGGTGCCCCAAAGGGGCGGAGGCTCGCTCATGCTATGGGTTGAAAAGAATGTGAGATATGCCTTC
>DLZS01000018.1:0-14805 GCA_003447275.1 Dialister sp. | reverse complement strand
CATTTCTTCACAGCCCCTTTTGGGTCTAAGATCCTTGTAAGAGCCGAAAGCAAGGCGATCCTAGTCCCTAGTCACCGATCTCGCAAAGCAGCTTCTTCACATGCTCCTTTGCGAGCGATACGAGCTTCTCTTTGTCGGCCTCGGTGGAAACGCCCGGGATGAACATCGCGCCATAGGTCAGGATCGGCTTGGCCATTTCCATACCGGTCATCGCAGCCATGACATAGAAGTTATCGAAAAATTCATCGAGCGTATGCCCCATGCCGGCAGTGCTGTATGCGCCGTCCGGAGCGCCGGCCGTCGCAGAGATGATGAGCTTCTTGCCCTTGAGCCCGGTCGCTCCTTCGCCATGTGCAAAGCCCGGGGTGAAGACCTCTTCGTACCAGTGCTTCAGCATGGCCGGTGCATTGAACCAGTAGACAGGGAACTGGAATACGATGGTATCGGCCTCTTTCAGGAGAGCCTGCTCCGCTGCCACATCCAGATGGCAGCAGCCCTTCTCTGCGATATCATCGATCGCGATCGATGCACCGCCTTCGGCAGCCTTTTTCAGCTCTTCCAGAATGGTCTTGTTCATGATCGAGCGTTCCAAATGCGGATGACCGGAAATTACAATAACCTTTGCCATAATGATTCCTTCTTTCGTATAATAGAAAAAAGCAGATTCAATGGGTCCTGCCGGTTCAAAAGGACTCTCCAAAACAGACCGGTGGCCCCTTTTCCCCATTTTACCACGTTCCCCCTCCCGCAGAAAGGACATCCCATGAAACGAGACATTGTGAAAGACATCATATTTCTTCAGCAGAAGGCTGCACCCGCCACTTTCGAGGACAAGGCCATCGCCGAAGACCTGAAAGACACCCTCGCCGCCCATAGAGACACCTGCGCGGGGCTCGCCGCGAACATGATCGGCTTTGCCAAAGCCATCATCGCCTTCCGTCAGGGGAAGGATATCGTCATCATGTACAATCCCGAGCGCCTTTCCGCTGCCCGCCCCTACGAAGCCGAAGAAGGCTGCCTCTCCCTTTCTGGCGAGCGGAAGACCACGCGCTATGAGGAGATCGAGATCAAGTACCGCGACCAGCTTTTCCGCATGAAGAAAAAGAGATTCAAAGGCTTCGTCGCAGAAGTCATCCAGCACGAGATGGATCATCTGGAAGGAAAGTTGATTTAGGGTTCAGGTTGATGGTTGGCGGGTTCAGGGTTAGCCCTTGGGGCGTGCCATCCACTGATTCTGAATGAAAGCTTTGCTCGAATGAGGAATTAGGAATGGTGGTGCGGCGCATAAAATATGGAAGCGCCGCGGAATATAAATAGAGCGATGCCCGAAGATGGCATTTCAGTCACCAGTCACTCCAATCCCTAATCCCTAGTTACTCATCCCTGCTTTCAAACTTAGCCTCGAGGACGCGCCATCCCTTGATTGTGAATGAAAGAGGTTCAGCGGGTTCTATAGGTTCAAAGGGGTTGGTGCAGCGCAAAAAATAATGAGGCGCCGCGGAGTTTTGATAGCGCTTCGCGCTGTCGTCATTTCGAGCGTAACCGAAAAATCTATATTGCAGAACACTCATCGCCTGATGTGAGGCAGCACCAAGACATCGTTTTCCCTCAGCTCATACACGCTGATTCCTTCAGGGCAGTAGAGATCCCTCGGCTGCGTTCGGGATGACGATACCGAAGAACCCCAGTCACTAGTCACTCCTAATCCCCAATCCCTAATCCCTAGCCACTCATTCCTTATTTTTTTGAAAGAAGGCATCCCCATGTCCCTGACCATTTTCCCCACATTCTTCCCTGATTTCCGCTGCAAGGCGGGCGCTTGCCGGCACACCTGCTGTCAGACGTGGGAGATCGACATCGACGAAGACACGAAGGACTATTACCAAACGCTCAAGAGTCCGCTGTGTCAGGAGCTCCGGCAATGGATGGGAACGTCGGAGGATGGCTCTACCTGTTTTAGGCTGAATGAGAAGGGCTACTGCCATTTCCTGAACAAAGCCGGGCTCTGCCGTCTGGTACTGGAGCTCGGCGAGGATGCGCTCTGCGACATCTGCCGCGAGCACCCGCGTTTTTACAAATACCCATGCGGCGCCGAGCTATCCGGCACGGGGCTCTGCTGCGAGCGCACGGTGGAAGAGATCGCCGGGCATCTGCCCCTCACATTCGAGCTTCTGGATCCGGAAGCAGCCGAACAGAAACCCATGACCGTGACATTCCCCCGCCTCATGGATGAACTGCTTCTTCCCCTCTCCGAGGAAGAATGCCATTTCACCCTCGACCTTTCCCCCAAAGCCGTGTCCGCCATGCTGGATGCGATGGCAGACACGGAGCCCATCGATGCCGCATGGACGAAGGATCTCTCCTGGATGCAGGCATGCGCCGAAGACTTGGTGGACAAGGCCAAGGCGCACCCGCCCAAAGTCCCCGCAGGATTCTGGGATGCCATCTACCAGTACATCATCTATCGCCAGCTGGATCTTGCGAGCCCCGAGGACTGGGATCAGCCCGCCGTTCCCGTCTCCGTACTCGCCCGGTTTGCCGCGGAAAGCACGCTCTTCATCTACCTCGAGGCCGTGCGCACAGGCGATCCCTTCCGCGCCGTCTCCCGCTGGTCAGAGCAGATCGAGTACGATACGGATAATTGGAGAGATCAGATCGAGGAGCTGACTTCTCATTTCCTAATCTCTAATCACTAGTCACTAATCCCTAGTCACTAGTCCCCTCTCATTGACAGAAAGGCCTCCCTCATGACTCCATTCGATCCCGCGCCCGGGCTCATCGCTCCGGACTTCGAACAGCTTTCCCTTCATCTGCCCGCCCGCTGCCTCTTCGCCTTCCTGAGTGAAACGCGCATCGAGCGCTTTGCCAGGGAAAAAGGCGGAACGCCCCTCGGACGCTTCGCCTCGATCACGAAAAGCTTCCCCATCTATGAGCTCCAGACACCAGACGGCCCCATCGCACTCATGCAGGCCCCCGTCGGTGCGCCTGCGGCCGTTCTGATGGAGGAGCGTCTCTATGCCTACGGCGCAGAAAAGATCCTCGCCATCGGCTGCTGCGGCGCGCTCACAGGCCTTCCGGAGAATGCCTTTCTCCCTGTCATGAAAGCCTTCCGCGAGGAAGGGACATCCTTCCACTATCAGGAGGCTGGCGACTGGATCTTCTTCGATGAAGCCCCGCGCCTTCGCATCGAGGCATGGATGAAAGAGAAGGGCATCCCCTTCACGCCTGCTGTCACATGGACAAGCGACGGCTTCTTTCGCGAGACGAAGGAAAAAATTAAAGCCCGCCGCAGGGCAGGCTGTAATGTCGTCGATATGGAAGCCGCAGCGCTCGCTGCGTGCGCCCGCTTCCGCGGGAAGGAATTCGCACAGATCCTCTTCACCGCAGATACGCTTTCCTCTCTCTCCCATGATCCGCGCGGCTGGGGCTACCGCGGTAGAAACGCTGCGCTGGAGATCGGGCTTGCGGCAGCCCGTGTGATGTGACAGAGAGAGTACGGTCTGCCTTAGGACATGAGGCTCTATAGGTGCAGCGGAAGGTGCGCAACAAAAAATGGCGGCGATGCCGCCATTTTTCTCATGTCTGATCGGCTCACCATCCCGCCGGAAGCATCCCTGCCATGCTGGCCAGTGCGTAAAGACCGGCCGCGGAGAAAATGACGATGAGGAGGATCTGGATCGGACGGTCTGCGATCCGGCCGCAGGTCCAGACGGGATCCATATCTCCCGACCTTCTGGCTCCCCGCAGCATGAAGACGGGAAGGATGGACATGATGATACCGCCGAACGTTCCTGCAAAGAAGATGGCATTCACGAAGCTCACGGCGCCGAAGAAGGCAAGCAGGAATGGCGGGAGGACGATGAAGGCGAGCATCGCGATCCGGGTCGGGACGTGGAATTCATCCTTCAGCTTGAACTGGTCGACCATATTCGTCAGGAAGCTTTCTGAAATGACCCAGAAGGATGTCAGCATCGCACAGAAGGCGAATACATTCACCAGCAGGTAAAAGATCGGATGTGAGAGCGCCCGCCCCCAAGAGAGGGACGCGACCTCCGTGATTTCCGAAAGCGGCAGCATCAGAAAGACGGAGAGCGGGACGATCGCAAGGATCACGAAGGAGATCGCAAAGCCTGCGAGGATCGAAGGTACCAGCTTCCCCGGCTGGTGCGAAAAGCCGCGTGCGACTTCCGGCACCATGTACTGCACCGCATAGCAGAAGACCGTGATATTGAAGATCGGCATCGCATACGTCCAGTCCGTGTAGAGGATATCCCCCACCGGCACACGTGAAGAGAGGAAGGAGGCGCCGGCCAGCACAAGGAGCATCGCGATCATGCCGCTGCTGATGAACTTCTCCGCAACGCCCGTCGCCTTGAGGCCGAACCAGATGACGCCGACCGCGGGCAGGATGAAGAGCAGGCTCCCCGCCTCGAAGGAAATCCCCAGAAGGTCTGAAAGGATCTTCCCGCAGCCATTCGTATAGGCGATGAGGCTGCAGAAGCTCGTCGCCCCCACTGCGAAGAAGAGGAGCCATGATCCGGCTTTGCCGATATATTTCTCGGCAAGCCCCGAGAGCTGCAGGGGCAGGCGCGTCCTAAGCGATGCCTCCGCGACATAGAGCATGGAAACCGCAGAGATCAGTGCCGCCACGGCGAGCCAGATGACGAGCACCGGCCAGCCCGCCCTCCGCGAAGCATACGCAAGTCCTAAGACACCGGATCCGATGGTGGATCCGACGATCATCATCGCCGCTTCACAGAAGGTGAGGCGGCTCGTTTTGAGTCCGCTGGCTGCTGCCTGGCTCTTCACCGGTGCAGCGCTTTCAAGGTAAGACATGAGGATTTCCTTTCAAAAAAGAACGCAACATTTGTCATCCATGCCGAATGGCATAAATGAGGAATGAGGAATGAGGAATGAAGGTGCGACGCATAAAATTTAGAAGCGTCGCGAGTATAAAACCGGGCGATGCCAAAAGCAATGGATATTTTCTTAAGGAAACACTGATTAAATCGTTATCAGATTTTACTCTTGAAGTTTTATACATGGCGAGAAATCAGTATTTCTTTAAAACTTCGGCGCCTTCATATGATGATGCGCCGTACCACCATTCCTAATTCCTCATTCCTAATTATAAAAAAAGCCGCACTCCAAAAGGAATGCGGCTCTTTGCATATAGCCATAAAAAAGGCATCCCAAAAGGATGCAGCTCTTGTGCATTCGTCTCGGTCAGTGACAATCCAAGCGATCATTGTTGTGCGGCGTCAGGGCTTTTTCGGATACAGCTCACAGGGATACTGCTCCGCCCTTTCTCTACGACCAAAAGAATACTCTATAAGAATGGGCTTGTCAAGGAAATTTATGAGGGGAATATAGTGACTAGGGACGGAGGATTAGTGACTGGTGACTGGGGACTAGTAGCTAGGGATTAGGAATAAATGTCTGACCGTCTGATGTCCCCTAGTCTCTAATTCTAAGGAAACACTGATTCAATCGTTGTTCGATTGAATCAGCGTTTCCTTGATCCCTAGTCACCAGCTGCTAGTCACTGATCTCTGCTCTCATTCACCGCTGATCCGGCAGCGCTTGAATACCTTCGCAAAGATCCATGCGGTCGCGGCGGTGAAGGCCATGCCGGGCGCTGCGGCGATAAGCATCAAGGTGAGGCCTTTCCCAAGGAGGAAGTACATCACCACGCGCGCGAGCGCTGTGCCGATGGGGCCGGAGATGATGTAGAAGAGTTTGCCAGACCCGATCAGAAGCCAAATCGCACCGACGCCCAAACGGAAGGACATTTGGATCGCCACATTGAGGAGCGTCGCCGTTCCGAGCGAGAGCCCGATGAGCGAAGCGAGGATCCCCGCCGTGATATATTTCTTGAAGCCGAAGACGCCGCAGATCGCGACGGCGATCGGCGCAGAGAGCTGGAACTCCGTCCCCGGCACGATGCCCGGAATGCGGAAGGTGCCGGATACGGCGATCAGGACTGCGAGGAGCGCCGTCTCGCAGCAGTCAATGATGAGTTTTCTTTCACTGGTGGCACAGATGGCCTTTTCATTTTGCATGTTTTTCTCCTTTGTGAAAATGGGTGGACGGGGACAGCGGGTTCAAAGTGAGCCTCTGGGGCTAAGTTTGAAAACAAGGATGGTTAGTAGCTAGGGATTAGTGGCTAGGGATTAGGAGCCTCGAGTGACTAGTGACTTGAATACCACTTTCGGGCATCGCCCTATTTATACTTTGCGGCGCTTCTGATTTTTATGCGCCGCACCACCACTCCTAACTCCTAACTCCTCACTTCTAACTAGAGAGCAAAGCTTTCATCCCCAATCAAGGGGCAGCACGCCCCGGGGCTAGCCCTGAACCCTGAACCCTTTCTATTTCCAATGCCTCTTCATCACTTCCGCTGCGCGGTCGAGCTCATCCTTCGTGTGTGCGGCAGTGACGGTCAGACGGATGCGGCTCGTACCGGCAGGTACCGTCGGCGGACGGATGGCAGAGAGGAGGATGCCGTCTTCGCGGCAGGCCTTGGCATAAGCGAGTGTCTGCTTCTCATCACCGATGACGATCGGAAGGATGGAGGTATCCCCCGGAAGGACGGGAATGCCGGCCTCTGAGAGCTTCGCCTTCATGTAAGCGGTATTGAAGCGGAGCCGCCCCATATAGAGGGAAGGATTGTCTTCCAGCAGCCGGAGCGCCGCCAGCGCGCTCGCTCCTGTCACGGCAGAGATCGAGGTGGAGAAGATGAAGGGGCGGGAGACATTTCTGAGATAGTCCGTGATCTCCTTCGAAGCCGCCGCGTAGCCGCCCTCGGCGCCGAGCGACTTGGAGAGCGTCCCCACCTGGATGTCGATGCCGCTCTCGTGATAGTACTCTGCCGTGCCGCGTCCGGTGTCGCCGATGACGCCCACGCCGTGTGCATCATCGACGATGAGGCATGCCTCGTATTTCTTTTTCAATGAAAGAAGGGAAGGCAGCGGGCAGATGTCGCCGTCCATGGAAAAAACGCCATCGGTCACGATGAAGCGCTGGCCTTCGCAGGGCGTCTCGGCCAGAAGTCGGGCCAGATCCTCCATATCGGAATGCGCATAGATGACGACCCTTGCTTTTGAGATCCGGCAGCCATCCACGATGCTCGCATGATTCAGCGCATCGGAAAAGATCACGTCGCCCTTGCCGGCGAGCGCATAAAGGACGCCGAGGTTCGTCATATAGCCTGTATTGAAGATCACCGCATCTTCTGCATGCTTGAAGGCTGCGAGCGCCTTCTCCAGCTCGGACAGCTCGAAAACAGCCCCCGAAGTCAGCCGCGCACCGCCCGAGCCGGTGCCATAGATCACCGCACGCCGCGCGGCAGCCATGACTTCGCCTTCATGGGTCATGCCCAGGTAGTCATTGGAGTTGAATACGATGTATTCCTTCCCGTCCCGCCTTATTCCGCGGGATGCCGTCACCATTCGCAGGTCTTCGACCCTCCGGAAACGGCCCTCGCCTGCAATGGCGGACAGTGCTGATGGAATGTCTTGCAGTTTCATGGGTATACCTCGCTTAGGAAAATGGGTGCAGCGCCCGCCCGTGGGGCGTCTGCCCTTTGATTGTGGATGAAAGTCGCTCTTGAATGAGAAATTAGAAATTAGGAATGCGAAATGGTGGTACGGCGCATAATCATATGGAAACGCCGCAAAATTTTGATAGCGCTTCGCGCCGTCGTCATACCGAGCGCAGCCGAGGTCTTTCTTGCACTGCGTCAGTATCACATAGGCACTGTAGGGAAACGACGCCTTGGTGCTACGTATTTCTACTTTCACACATCCTTCGTTTATCGGTCTGCAAGGAAGATTTCTCGCTTACGCTCGAAATGACGATACGCAAGTCTGATGTCTCCCAGTCCCTTAGTCTCTTAGACACCGCTCCCTACTCCTCCATCCTCACAAGCACCACCTGATTCTGCATATAGTCGTCATACCGTGCCACATCGGTGCCATGCTCGACGAAGAAGACGCGGCCGCCTACGGGATCGCCCATGTCCTTCATGACAGTGATACGTCCATAGCCGAATTTTTTGGAGCCCACATAGCCTGTCACATAGTCCGGATCATCAGACCAACAGAGCTCGGCGATCGTGCCGGGGCCATAGGCCACCTTCGAGGCGAGGACGAGGGCTTCGCGCGGATGATCTCCGCCGAGCCCTTTTTCTGCCATGCGCGCTTCATAGAGCGCCGTATCCTCGCAGTCCATGTTGCTGCAGCGCACACCTCGCTCGGCGCGGTCATCGAGACGCTCGCCCGTCACCGCATCCATCACGATCGCTCCGCGCATGCTGTCGGTCAAAGACTCCAGCTCACGGAAGGCACTCTCTACCGCGGCCTTGCTGACGCCGCTGCGGAGCAGCTCCTTCTTCGCAGCCTTACGCCCCTCGCTCTTCGTTTCGGTATCCATCTGGTACACCGGGATCAGGGGGCAGGTCATGATGTCCTTCTCTTCGATCTCCTCCACCTTCACCTGAATGAAATCGGCGCGCCCGCGCTCATGCGTCCTCGCGCGGCGCAGCATGGCGATCACCTGCTCCTCGAGTCCATCCTCGGGTACGATCCTTTCGGCTCCGGAAATATGACGTCCCCCCACGCCATGTGAGCCGCCCAGGCTCGAACGCATCTTTACACTGTACAACAATGGTGTCACTCCTTTGAGAAAGAATCCGACTGACTCTTATCTATTTGTAAACAATTTGATTTCCGCAAGTTGACTATCGAGCCAGAAAAAAAGCCGAGGCCTTCGCTTCGGCACATATATCATAGTGTAAAGAGGTTGACCGGCGTTTGTCAAGATTAACAATAGCATGCAGTTTACAATAGTCATCCTGCCCGCCGCATCGACGCTCAGTGCTTTTCTGTCTTGAGCGGCCACACCCTCCCATGCCACTTGTCCAGCGTGGAGCGATGACCCACGCTGACGACGGTGATGCCGGGGAGGGCGGCGAGATGCCCGTAGAGGCGGCTCTCGGTCTCCTCGTCCATCGCGGATGTCGCTTCATCGAGGAAGACCCAGCGGGGACGCTTCGCAAAAACGCGCGCAAAAGCGAGCTTCTGCTGCTCACCTAGAGAGAGGATATGGCTCCAGTCGCCTTCGCTGTCCAGCAGCGGGATCAGGTGGGAAAGTCCGGAGAACGCAAAGAGCGCTTCCCACTCCTTCCGCGAAAGCGCAATATCCGGATACGAAGCGGCTTCGGCGAGCGTTCCCATCGGCATGTAGGGCTTCTGCGGGATGAACATGGTCTCCTTTTGGGGAGGCAGGAT
Organism: Dialister sp.; assembly: GCA_003447275.1. GTDB lineage: Bacteria > Bacillota > Negativicutes > Veillonellales > Dialisteraceae > Dialister. The sequence continues at coordinate 5,515 of DLZS01000018.1, read as the reverse complement.
CATCTCGCCCTTCGCATAGGGCCAGAAACCGGCGAGCACACGAAGGAGCGTCGATTTCCCAGAGCCGGATGGCCCCTTGATGATGACCTTCTCCCCCGCATGAATGACCGCATCCAGATGACGGCAGAGCACCCTTCCTCCGGGGACAGCGATCTCCACATCCGAGAGACGGAGCTCCTTCCCCTCTCGCCGCTTTGCCTCTCCCGCGCGCTCTGTCTCTTCCCGAATGGCCGCCATGTGTGCATCGAAGCTAATGAGCCTGTCCACGCAGGACTGCCACTCCGCCAGCGAGCTGTACACGTCGACGAAGTAGGACATCGACTCCTGCACCTTGCCGAAGCAGTTCGCCACCTGCATGAGGCCGCCTAAGGAAATATGCTTCGAAAGATAGCGGGGCGCCGCGACGACGAAGGGGAAAATGATCGCGATCTGCCCATAGGAATTGGTGAGCCAGGAAAGCTGCTTCTGCTTCTTGATGATGTAGATCGTATTCTCGATGAGCTTCCCAAAACGGGTAGAAAGGATCCCCCGCTCGCGCGCCGCACCGTCATAGAAGGCGACGCTTTCCGCCGTTTCGCGAAGCCGCACCATGGCATAGCGGAAGTCCGCTTCCAGCTTCTGCTGCACGAAATTCAGCCCCACGAGCCGATGCCCGACCCGGTGCGTGATCCATGTGCCGATGAGGGAGTAGATGAGTGCTGCCCACACGAGATAGCCGTAGATATGGTACGTCTCGCCGCCCACGGTGAAGGGCAGCGGCTCTGAGAGCTGCCACAGGACGAAAATGAAACAGACGATGGTGGTGATGGCCTTCAGGAGCCCTGCCATGAAGGAAAGCGTACGCGCCGTGAAAAGATTGATATCCTCTGAGATACGCTGATCCGGATTGTCCGCTTCCTTGGAGAACATGTCCATGCGGTAGTACATCTCCCGCTCCGTCCATCGGGCAAGGTATTCCTCCGTCAGCCAGCGCCGCCACCGAAGCGCGAGCTGCTGCTGCAGGTAGTACGCATAGACCGCAAAGGCGATGTGTGCAAAGGCAAGCCCGGTGAAGCGGATGAGCCCGTGATAGACCGCATCCGCATCGTAATTCTGCAGCGCACTGTAAAACTCATTGAACCAGTCGTTCAGGAGCAGGGTCATGTAGACCGCTGCGATCGTAAGGGTCACGATGCCCAAAAGATAGGCATAGGCACTCTTTTTTTCTTCGGATCTCCAGTAGCGGCTCGTCAGCGAGAAGAGCTGACGGAGAAAGGAAATCGACCATTCACTAGATCTCATAGAAGGCTCCTTGGGAAAAATATAGGGTGCAGGGTTCGGGGTGCAGGGTTCAACGCAGGGATTCGGGATGAGTGGCTAGGGATTAGGAATCTCGAGGATTCGTATACGACTTTCGGGCATCGCCCTTTATAAAAAATCGACGCGAAGCGTCGCACCTCTTAGCCTTCCCCATCGGGGAAGGGGGACCGCGGAGCGGTGGATAGGGTGCTTTCGTAAATCGTCGACTTGAGACGCTCCTTCCCACTCTCTTTCATGCCGCCTGTGCCCTATCCGCCCCTTCGGGGCACCTTCCCCTCGAGGGGAAGGCTGACGATACGGGAATACCATCATCTAAAATGCAGCGAAGCTGCCACCACCATTTCTAATTTCTCATTTCTCATTTCTAATTGGCGCAGCCCCCCTCACGAGAGCATATACATATAAAACGGCACAAAGAATACACCGAGGACAAGCGAGACGCAGTTGACCGTCGTCGAGTACTCCGCATCCGCCCCGACTGCGGTCGCGAGGATCGTCATATTCGTCATCGCCGGCATCCCTGCCTGCATGAGAAAAACCTTGGATGACATCTCGGAAACAGGAATGACGGGGAGAAGCAGGAAGAGGCAGAGCGGTGCCAGAAGGAAACGGCCTGCCATCGCCCCCACCAGATCCTTGTCGAAATGGATGGAGGAAAGCGGGATCCGGCTCATCTGGATACCGATGACCATGAGCGCCATCGGCGTCGCCATGCCGCCCACATACTTCATCGCTGCCATCGCAAAGTGCGGGATAGGGACATTCGCAAGGAGCAGGATGACGCCCGCTGCGAATCCCATGAGCGGCGGAGTGCGGAGCTTCAAGAGCATCTCTTTCAGCGTGAAGCGGTGTTCCCCGCCGGCATCCCGTATGATGAGGTACGCCCCCAGCGCCCAAAACATCGTCGTATTCGCCAGATAGTACAGCATGCACGACGGCACGCTCGCCTCACCGAAGAGCGCCACATTCACCGGCACGCCGATGAAGATGGCATTCGCAATGCAGCAGGTACAAATAAAAATGCCGCGGCGGCCCTTGGAAATGTGAAGCAGAAAGGCGAGTACATGCCCTGCAAGGTAAGCAACAAAGATAGAAACAAAGGGCAGCACCAGATCCGGCGCCGCTTCCAGCAGTGCATCATGCGTGAAATTGGCATACAGCGAGTGGATCATGAGCGGCGGCAGCGCGACAGTCATCGTGAGCCTCGTCAGATCCTTCGCCGCATTCTCCCAAAACCATCCCTTCTTCGCCAGAAAAAAGCCCAGCCCCGCTATGAGGGCCACTTCAAAAATGCCGGAAAGGCCTTGCCATATGGCATCCATACATGTATCTCCTTTGAAAAAAGTTTTTTCTATTATACTACAAGAGAAACAGTTTGAAAGCAGGGATGAGTAGCTTGGGATGAGTGACTGATGACTAGTGACTAGCCACCAATTATCTAAATTTCTCATCCTTGCTCATGAAATCGTCCCGTTTTCCGTATTTTGCAAACGCTTGACAAATGCATATCCCGTCCTGTATAATCAGCTCATCTTCACACGAAGAAAACCCTTTGAAGGGAAAGAGTAGTATTTCCAAGATCTTCTCAGAGAGCCGGAGTATGGTGCGATCCGGCAGGACAGGACATATGAAAATCATCCCAGAGGTGCGGTGCTGAAACCTATTAAGCGCCGACGTCATTTCCACGTTACAGGAAACGCGTATGTTTGTACGTTGTAGAGCGCCTGGGATAGTCATATCCTTCAGGAATCAGGGTGGTAACGCGGAACCAGTATCCGTCCCTCAGTCGAGGGACGGATTTTTTTATTTCCAATCCCTGCTCTACCGCGAATTTTGCAGAAAGAAGGGATTATTATGGAAAGTGATATCGAACATTCTGCCTGAAAGGCTATGTCCTAAAAGAACGGCGGCATAGTCCCCATCCTCATTCGATCTGAACCCTGTATTCATTTTCCCCAAGGAGCTCTACCATGAAAAAATGTTGTCAAATGCTTGCGAAATATTTCGGCGTCATGGCCGTCGTCTTTCTTGTCCTCGGTCTTGTCACCCCGACGAGCTGGCTCTGGATCTTAGGCAAGGTCCAGGGCGTCTCCGTCCTCTCCGTACTGCTCGGCGTCATCATGTTCGGCATGGGCACCACGCTTGACCTCAAGGACTTCCTCGTCATCTTCCGCCGTCCGCGCGACATCTTCCTCGGTGCGCTCGCGCAGTACACCATCATGCCATTCCTCGCCTTCGCCCTTGGCACGCTCTTTGCCCTCGAGCCAGGCCTCACCGCCGGTCTCGTCCTCCTCGGTGCCTGCCCCGGCGGCACGACGAGCAACGTCATCACCTACATGAGCAAGGGCGACCTCGCCTACTCCGTCACCATGACCTCCGTCTCCACCCTGCTTTCCCCGGTCCTCACCCCGGCGCTGACCTTCTTCCTCATCGGTAAGGAGATCGCCTTCGATCCGGTCGGCATGTTCCTCTCCATCCTGCAGATCGTCATCCTCCCCGTATGCCTCGGCCTTGCGATGAAATACTTCCTCCCGAAAGCAGCCGCTGTCGCGACAGACTACACCCCCGCGGTCTCCTCTGTCACCATCTGCCTCATCATCGCCGGCGTCGTCGGCGCCTCCCACAAAGCCATCATGGATAACCTCGGCGTCATCCTTGCGGTCGTCGTCCTCTTCAATACGCTCGGCTATGTCTTAGGTCTTGGCGTAGCCAAGCTCTGCGGCCTCTCCTGGAAGAAAGCCGTCACCCTCTCCGTCGAAGTCGGCATGCAGAATTCCGGCCTCGCCACCGGTCTTGCCAAGGTCCACTTCGCTTCCATGCCGGCAGCCGTCGTACCGGGCGCGATCTTCTCCGCCTGGTTCACCATCTCCGGTGCTGTCCTCGCCTGGGCCTGCGTCAACTACCTGAACCCGAGATTCGGAGGCGAGGCGGAAGAAGAGACCGTCGCTGTCACCAAGCTCGCCGCCAATTGAGAAACAGGGCGAAGCTCTCTTTTCCCTATCTCCGTTCTCACACCAGCGAAACACACAATGAGCAGATCCCCAAGGGATCTTCATGGCTCTGCCGCTGTGATCCCATTACAATAGAAACATCCATTTTCATGTATCATTGATGAAAGAAGGCCACCCCTATGACAACTCAGTTCCTCCCCAGCTATACCATCGGTACCGACGCCTATGACAGCGTCTACGATGTCTGCCATCACTTCGGCAAGACCGCCGTCCTCATCGGCGGCCACAAGTCCAGAGCCGCTGCCGAGCCGCTGCTCCGCAAAGCACTGGAGGGCAAGATGGAGATCCTCGACTCCCTCTACTACGGCGGCGATGCGACATTCGAAAACGCCGAAGCGCTGAAAGAAAATGAAGCCTTTAAGAAAGCGGACATGGTCTTTGCCATGGGCGGCGGCCGCGCCATCGACACGGCGAAGAAAGCAGCTGCTGAAGCAGGCAAGCCCTACTTCACCTTCCCGACCCTTGCCTCGAACTGCGCTCCCGTCACCGGTGTCGGCGCGTACTACTACGAAGACCACACCTTCCGGCAGGTCTACTACGTCGATCGTCCGTCCTACCACACCTTCATCCATACCGGCGTCATCGCAAATTCGCCAAGAGAATATCTCTGGGCCGGCATCGGCGACGCGCTCTCCAAGCAGTACGAGGTTGAATTCTCCGCCAGAGGCGATGTCCTCCCCTATGGCAGAAATCTCGGCGTCACGCTGGCCGGCACCTGCTCGCAGGGCCTTCTCGAATACGGCGAAGCCGCGCTGCGATCCGCCGATGAAAAGACAGCCAGCGAAGCCCTTGAATACGTAGCCCAGAATATCATCTGCTCCACCGGCATTATTTCGAATCTGGAACCGGAAGACTACAACTCCAGCGTCGCACACGCCCTCTACAATTCTCACACCGGCACAGCCCATGAAGGAGCGCACCTCCACGGCGCGGTCGTCTGCTATGGCACCCTCGTCCTCCTCACCTTGGACGGACAGCTCGAAGAAAGAGACAAGCTCTACGCCTTCTGCGAACGCACGCACCTCCCGCATTCTCTTTCCGACATCGGCCTCACCGATCCGGAAGAACTCATCGCCAATGCACTCACAAAGCCGGACCTCCATAAGGTCCCCTATCCTGTCACCGCAGAGCTTTTGAGAAAAGCCATCGCGGATGTCGAAACACTGAAAAAATAAAAAAAGGGGGATGTGAAATAACGATCATCT
>DLZS01000077.1:0-2571 GCA_003447275.1 Dialister sp. | reverse complement strand
GAAGGATCTGGCGCCGCACCACCCCGATGAACCCTCTGAACCTGTTGAACCCGCCGAACCTCTTTCGCACGCAATCAAAGGGCGGCACGCCCCACGGGTTGACACTCCCCCCCATTTCACAAAGGAACTATTTATGTCGGAAACCAAACGTGCTTACTTCACCTACATGGTCCGCTGTGCGGACGGGACGCTGTATACGGGCTTCACGGTGGACGATGTCCATCGCCGCATCGCCATGCACAATGCGGGAAAAGGCGCCAAATATACGAAAAGCCGCCGCCCGGTGGAGCTTGTGTGGTATCATGAATGGGAGAGCGAGCACGAGGCAAGAAGTGCCGAGTATCATACGAAGAAGCTCTCGCGCAGAGAGAAAGAAGAGCTGGTCAAAGAGTTTGGGGACTAGCATTCCCTCACCCCTCTTGTTCATTTTCTGAAAGGAGCCGCTATTGACACCTACAAATCCTTCTGTAAGGAAAACAAAATATATGACGGAGGCCGCAGCGGCGGCAGCGATCGCAGCCATTCTGGTGCTCTTGAAGCTCGTCATGCCCTTTCTGGTCGCGGTCACGATGATGGCATCCGCCGTGCCGATCGCAGTTATTGCCGGATTGCACGGCATGCGCTGGGGCATCGGTACGGCGGTCGCAGAGATCCTGCTCGTGAACATGATCGGCGGGCCGGAGATCGGTCTTACGACAGCCTTCTATGCGGCAGCACTGGGGCTTGCACTGGGCTACAGCTTCATCCATGGACTGTCCTTTGTGAAGTCCGTGCATGTGGTCGCGCTGGCCTTTCTGGTGGAAATGACGTACAAGGTGACATTCTCCATCTATATCCTCGGTATCGCAGACGCACTGGCGGCGAGCATCGAACGTCTGGCTTCTGTCATCCGCTGGATCTGGCAGCCGCTCGCGCGTCTCTTCTCGATGGATCCCAGTCCGGAGAAAGCAGCCTATACCACAGGCGGCATGATCTTCTTCGCCATCCTCTTTATCATCGAGGCCTATATCTATGCGTACTGGAATGTGGAGATCGGGCGCAACATACTGAAACGATTGAAGGCAGGAATGCGTGAGAATTAACGCCGGAGGAGGGGCTTGATATGTCTTTTCTATGATCTCTTGACAATGGCCATCCCTCTGCCCTATAATAATCCCCATAAAGACATGCGAGGATCAGGAGTAAGCTGGACTTGGATATCACAGAGAGCCGGGTAAGGTGGGAACCGGTATGGAAAAGCAGCGTGTCACCTGAGAGCACTTCGTTGAAATCAGTAAGCGAAGCGTTGGTCCGCGTTAAGGATAAGCCTAAGTATAATGCAAGGTGGTACCGCGTATGACGCCCTTGTCCGTAAGGACAGGGGCTTTTCTTTTTGCGATATCTGCATGATGGATGGCAAAGTGAGAAACAGGAGTGGTACCGCGCTGATGCGCCTCCCTGACCGAAAGGTCGGGGAGGCTTTTTTAGATGCGGAATGAGACGTGAAAAAACCGGAGCGAGAGCCGGCCCCTGTTTCCCTGCCGACAATTCATTTACGATCAACGATCATCCCAAGGAGGAAGCCATTATGAAAATCATGAAAACTGCCACTGAAAAACGTATTGCTTTCCGTGAAAACCTGAGATCCGGACACATTATGATCGCCCCGGGCGTCGGTGATGCGCTGGGCGCCAAGATCGCAGAGATGGCGGGCATCCCGGCCCTTGCCATGGGTGGGTACTCCGTCTCCGCGTCCCGTCTCGGACAGCCGGATGTCGGCCTTCTTTCCTGCACGGAAATGGCAGAGCAGCTGACCGGCATCTGCCATGCGGTCAATATCCCGATCATCGCTGACGGGGATACCGGCTACGGCAATGCGCTCAATATCATCCGCACAGAGCAGATGTTCGAACAGGCGGGTGCTGCCTGCATCTTCTTCGAAGACCAGGCATGGCCGAAACGCTGCGGCCACATGGACGGCAAGCAGGTCATCGCTGCGGAAGAACACGCACAGAAGATCCGCGCCGCCGTCGATGCCCGCTTCGATAAGGAGACGATGATCATGTCCCGCACGGACAGCCGCGCTGTCTACGGCATCGATGATGCCATCGAAAGAAGCAAGCGCTATGCGGATGCGGGCGCAGAGATCTGCTTCGCTGATGGCATCGGCAGTCGCGAAGAGCTGGAAAAATTTGCAAGAGGCCTTGAAGGAAGCGGTGCATACCTCGTAGCGAATATGATCGAAGGCGGCAAGACACCGCTCATCCCGGCCAAAGAGCTTGAGGAAATGGGATACTCCGTCGTTTTCTGGGCTTGCAGTGCAGTCTATGCGATCTCCAAGACCCTGTACGATCTCTTCACCGACCTGAAAGAAAAAGGAACGACCGAAGATCACCTGAAGAATATGATCGAATTCGGACACTTCAACAGCATCATCGGTCTCGATACGTACAAAGAACTCGAACGTAAGTACAAAGTCGACAGAGACGACTGAGAAGGCGCCGAGTGAAGTCACTCGCCTTTGGTTCAGGGGTGCGGTGGCGGCATCGCCGCAATTATATATGGGGCTATGCCCGATTAAGAATCATTCTC
>DLZS01000020.1:2822-10630 GCA_003447275.1 Dialister sp. | reverse complement strand
AAAAGGGGCTGTGAAGAAATGAGAATTCATTTCTTCACAGCCCCTTTGTTTACATGAGGGATCGTATACATCCTATGTATGCATCAGCTAGAGCCTTTGGTCGATAAGAGCATATCCTCTCAAAACGAATGCCCGATGGGCGCTGCTGCCCGCGCAAAAGCGATAAGCCGCATTATCTGTTACTTTCCTCGACGAGCTTCATAATCTCATCTTTCTTCTCTTCGAGGAGCGATCGGTCTCCCATCGTCTCCATATTGAAACGTATAAGAGGCTCCGTATTCGATGGACGGAGATTGAAGCGCCAATTTTCAAACTCAAGCCCTACGCCATCCGTAGGATCGATGGCCAAGGCTTTCGGTGCATAGGCTACCTTGACTGCAGCGAGGGTTTTCTCCACATTTTTGGCCGGCAGATTGATTTCTCCGCTCACGGGGAATTCTTTCTCCATTTCAGCGACCATTTCGCCAAGGTGCCTGCCTGTCTCACTCATGAGCTCTGCCACGATGAGCCATGGGATCATACCGGAGTCACAGTAAGAGAAGTCACGGAAGAAATGATGGGCACTGTTTTCTGCTCCATAAATACCGTGGACGCGACGCATGGTCTCCTTCATGAAAGCATGTCCCCCCTTTGACTCGACGGGCACACCTCCATAGAGACGGCAGATCTTTTCCGTATTCCAGAAGACACGCGGATCGTGAATGATGATCTCTCCGGGATGCCTCTTGAGAAAATAGGATGCAAGCAGTCCCACCATGTAGCAGCCTTCTACGAATTTCCCATTTTCATCGATGAAGAAGCAGCGGTCAAAGTCTCCGTCCCAGGCGATCCCGAGATCTGCTTTTTCTTCGAGCACCTTCTCCTTGAGCGGCTTCTGGCACTCTTCCAGCATCGGATTCGGCACACCATGAGGGAAGCTTCCGTCCGGCTCCATATATAATTCTGTAAAAGTAAAGGGCAGGTGTTTCTTGAGCTCTGCGAAGGCGATATTGGCACAGCCATTTCCTGCATCCACCACGATGTGAAGTGGCTTCATCTTTGTGACATCCACAAAGGAGAGGATACAGTCGATGTAGTCCTGGAGGATCTGTCTCGCAAAGGTCTTCCCTTTTTTCTCTGCCTCGGAAAAATTCCCGGAGAATGCGAGTGCTTCGATGTCTTTCAGTCCCGTATCAGCGCTGACAGGGATCCCCCCTTCGCGCACAAGCTTTAAGCCATTGTAATTCGATGGATTATGGCTCGCGGTAATCATGATGCCGCCGGAAAGTCCGTAATGGAACGTAGCAAAGTACATCATTTCCGTCCCGCAAAGGCCGATGTCCATCACATCCGCGCCGCCATCCGTCAGGCCGCGCATGACAGCCTTGGCGATGGCAGGAGAGCTCGGACGGATATCATAGCCGACGCACATCGCCTGCGGATGGTAGAGTGCTGCATACGCGCGACCTACGCGATATGCCAGGTCTTCGTTCACCTCCGCCCCCACGACACCGCGAATATCATAGGCTTTGAAGCCTTTATGAGAAAGTTGAAGTGGTTGCATGCTATTTCTTCCTTTTTGAAAAACCGAAGGAGACAGGGAACTGATCATCGTCAGACAGCATCCATCGGCAAATCTGATCCATTGATTATATCCCCATGTCCCTGAAATCATCAGTCAGTCGTCTTCGACACGTCTTTTCCCATCCGGGAGAGCACCTGCACATATCCGTCGGCACCGAATTTCAAACAACGCTTCACGCGGGAAATCGTGGCAGTGCTCGCACCCGTCGCTTCTTCGATGCGATCATACTTATCTCCCGCTTCGAGCATACGTGCCACTTCCAGACGCTGCGACATGTCACGCAGCTCATTGATCGTACAAAGATCTTCAAAAAATTCATAGCATTCCTCTCTCGTCTTCAAAGTCAGAATGCCATCGAAAAGCTGATCCGTCAGCGGATTCACCAGTCTGTGATTCACACTCATTGATATGTCCTCCTGTCATTGGCTAGTTATAGTTACGATACTTTAGTATATTATAACATTAGAGGCAAAGCGGTGCAAAAAGAAAATCGAAAAGCGGATGGCGGGAAAGGTCGTGATCGGGAGATGAGTGACCGGTGGCTAAGCAGCCTCATCCATACATGCCCCTGTCATCATCCCTGGAATGCCCTGTACATGACATGAGTACGTTTCAAAGAGAAAATACACGTCCGAAGGATCTGCCTGAGCAGCGCCGCCGGCATTTCTCCATCGCACAAATCTTTCCTGCAAGGCAAAAAGGCTGTATCCCTAACGCCTGTCCTTAAAACTCTATTGACTTTCCTTCTCATAAAGAGTACAATTCATTCAATCGGCTTTGTCGATTGAATTACATACGACTTTCATCATGAGTGGCGGAGGGACTGGCCCTTTGAAGCCACGGCAACCATCTTTATGAAACGGTGCCAATTCCAGCGAGTGTATTCTCGAAAGATGATGCGACTGCAAGCTTTCATCTTCCGATGAAAGCTTTTTTGTTTTTATGAGGAGACTCCAATGATTGAACTCAAACATATAACGAAAGTATATGGCAATTTCAAAGCACTGGACGACGTCAGCGTCACCATCAGAGATGGTGAAATCTACGGTATCGTCGGGCAGTCCGGTGCAGGGAAATCGACCCTGGTCCGCTGCATCAATATGCTTGAACCACCGACCACAGGCGAAGTCCTGATCAATGGCAAAGACATGATGAAGCTCTCCAAGGCGGAACTGCGCAGCGAGCGCAAAGGCATCGGCATGATCTTCCAGCATTTCAACCTGCTGTCCTCCCGCACAGTGGCAGGAAATATCGCATTCCCTCTGGAGCTTGCCAATGTGCCGAAGGCAGAGCAGAAGAAACGCATCGATGACATCCTCGAAATGGTCGGTCTCACCGAGTACAAAGATAAGTACCCCGCACAGCTCTCCGGCGGACAGAAGCAGCGTGTCGGCATCGCACGCGCTATCGTGTCCAATCCATCCGTACTTCTCTCCGATGAAGCGACCTCTGCGCTGGATCCGGAAACGGTCAAATCCATCCTGCAGCTGCTGAAAGATATCAATAAGAAGCTCGGCATCACCATCATCATGATCACGCATCAGATGGAAGTCATCAAGGAGATCGCTGAACGTGTCGCCGTCATCGAACATGGCCGCATCATCGAAGAAGGCTCCGTCGTCGATCTTTTCACCAATCCGCAGACTCCGACTCTGAAAAAATTCGTCGGCTCGGTCATGTCTTCGGAAGTACCGGAACAGCTCTCCCACATGGATATCCATGCCGATAAAGAGAACGCGGACGACCAGACCGTCCTCTCCCTCTCCTTCCGCGGCGACGTCGCAAATGAACCGATCATCGCCAACCTCATCAAAAAGTACAATCTGGACGTATCTATCCTGTACGGTTCCATCGACTACATCCAGAATGTATCCTTCGGCCGTCTCATTATCACCATCATTGGCAATGACAGCGATATGCAAGAAGCGCTCAGTCATCTGAAATCGTTACCTATCACAAGCGAGGTGCTCGGATATGTCTCCAGTCATTAGTAATCTTCTTCTGAAAAGTACGGCAGAAACCTTCTACATGCTCGGCGTTTCTGCCCTGATCGCCGCTGTCGTCGGCATTCCTCTGGGGATCCTCCTCGTCGTCACGGAGAAAAATGGCATCCTCGCCTGCCGCCTGCTCAATAAGCCGCTCGCTTTTGTCATCAATATGATCCGCTCCATCCCATTCATCATCCTGATGGTCGCGATCATTCCTCTCACCCGTCTCATCGCAGGCACCTCCATCGGTACCACCGCAGCCATCGTCCCACTGACCATCGCTGCAATCCCCTACACCGCCCGCATGGTCGAGACCTCCATCCGTGAAGTCCCCTTCGGCCTCATCGAAGCGGCTGAATCCATGGGCGCTTCCCCATTCCAGATCATTAAGAAAGTCCTCATCCCGGAAGCCCTGCCTTCCATCATCGAGAATATCACTGTCGTCATTGTCACCCTCATCGGTTCTTCCGCTATGGCAGGCACCATCGGCGGCGGCGGCTTAGGCGACCTCGCCATCCGCTACGGCTACCAGCGTTTCCAGGCCGACGTCATGGTGGCCACCATCCTCGTCCTTATCGTCGTCGTCCAGCTCATCCAGTTTATCGGAAGCAATCTTGCGAAAAAGGCGAATAAGAAGTAAAAATGGATAAACTTGGGGAATGGAGACTGGCTATATCCGCCTTCTCCCCTGCGTCCTCTATATGCGCCCTGCCCCATGCCTCTTATCAGGTTTTCCACCGGATCTATAGGAAATGCGAATTCTCCCACTTCCATACATAGACACCGGATTTTATAAAAGAAGGGAAGTATATTTATGTTAAAGAAACTCGTCATCGCTGGACTTTGCGCCCTCTCCGCAGCAACCATCATCACCGGCTGTGGTTCCAACGCAAAGCCAGCCTCCTCGGCCGCTGCCTCTGTACAGGAAAAGAAAGAGATCACCGTCGGTGCTACGGCCGGTCCGCATGCAGAAGTCGTCGAAGCCGCTGCCAAAGAAGCTGAAAGCAAAGGTCTCAAGGTCAACGTGAAGGAATTCTCCGACTATGTCACTCCGGATCAGGCACTCGCTGACGGCGATCTCGACCTCGTTGTCTACCAGCATGAACCGTTCCTGAAGAACTTCAACAAACAGCACAATACAAACCTCGTCTCTATCGGCAAGGCTATCCTGATGCGCATGGGCGTCTACTCCGATAAGTACAAGGATATCAAGGATCTGCCGGACGGCGCCACCGTCTCCATCCCGAACGACCCGACCAATGAAGGCCGTGGTCTCCAGCTGCTCGAAAAAGCAGGCGTCATCAAGCTGAAGGAAAGCGTCGGCATGAAAGCCACCCCGGCAGATGTCGTAGAAAACCCGAAGAACCTGAAATTCCAGGAACTCGAAGCCGCTCAGCTTCCAAGAAGCCTTGCTGATGTCGATGCATCCGTCATCACCATGAACTACGTCATGAGCTCCGGACTTTCCCCGAAAGACCAGGGCATCTTCCTCGAAGACAAGGATACCCCGCTCGCCGTCATGATCATCGCTGCCCGCGAGAAGGACAAGGATCAGCCGGCTTATCAGAAATTCGTCAAGTACTATCAGTCTGAATCCGTCAAGAAATTCATCGCTGAAAAATACAAAGGCACCATCGTTCCGGCTTGGGAGTAATGGATGGAAATAAAAAGGAACCTCGAGAGCGGTTCCTTTTTTTGTTGGGCCAACCGGTCTATGGATTCAGAAGTGTGAATGTCAATGAAAAAGTATACATGACCGTGAACTCCTGAACCACTTTGACCGTAAAAAACTACGACTTCCTTTTGCACGCATTTTGGAAGCGATACGATTCGCCATTCATGTTAAGGACATGGGAGTGATAGGTCAGGAGATCTACCAATGCCGCAACCAGCATGGCATTCTTGAACATCTCGGCCCATTTGAAAAACTCAAGATCGGTCGTAATCATGGCGCTTGTTCGTTCTGAATGTTCGGCTATGACCTTGAAAAGGAGCTCCGATTCATGAATAACCAGTTTACTATCTCTCATATATACTGCTATTATTCAGGCTTTGATCTTTTGAGCGTTATAGATTCACGTCCCTTCTTATTTAACTACTTTCGATGAATCATCTAATACTGGAGATGTCGCTTCAAAATAAGCTTTATCTAGTTCTCGACGAAATTCTCCAAAAATTCTATCCCATTCTTTCTTTCTTCTTTTTTCTTCTATCTTCATTCTTCTTTTTTCTTCAATGTGTTTTTTTATATGATCTATAGCACCTTCTTCATTTTCATATTCATTGGACCCAAGCATGTATGAGAAACCCTTTACTGCTCGGCGATAGCAAGGATAGTAAACCGGTTTTCCCTTTCTCACGTCTATATCAACATAGTATTCATTGCCATTATATGTCTCTACTATTTTTATGTCATTCAATATGTGAAAATAATCGTATATTTGATATATGACATCGTTATAAAGATCCTCTTCATCATAATATTCACCAGGTCTAAAATAATGCTTCTCGTCTTCATTATCTATGAAACCAAAATCATAACCAAATATCTTTCTTTCAGATCGTTTTTCCCCTTTTATACATATGATCTTTACTCTTACATAAGTCCTATTTTTACCATACTTCTGCCACAAACTGTAGTCTACTTTCCCAATAACATTCCAACCTAAAGCTTCTGCAAGTTTAGATGCTATTCTTTCTATCATGTTTTCCAACTTTAAGTCTCTCATATTTGCCCCCTTGGTTGCTCAATCAATGTTAACAAGGATTTCCCCTGTGAATAGTCCCCTTTTTCTCCTTTTTTAGTGAACTTAGTAAGAACTTTGTTTAACTAACATGTTCACTTTTTAGTATAGGTAAACACACACGCTATTTTGTATTGAGTCTTTGGTTCATTAATTATATCATAATTTTTGTGCATTTTTGAAAAATACAATATGTAGAACTCGCCTCTCCCCTTCTTGGCATTGACTGCAAATTTTCTCAGGAAATACTCATATACATGACCGATCAGGTCCTTTTCTTCCCCAAACCGCTTATTGCTGATCTCATTGACTTCATCGATCAGCTTTTTGATGTCATTCGCCCCCAGATTTCGTGTGGTAAAGGTCCCCTCCACAAAGCAGCCCTTTAACTGTTTGGAGCCTGCCGCAATGCTATGGAGTGCGTTGTCCAGTGCTACATTCAGCTTGGGAGCCGGAGTATCGATGATGGTAGACCATCTTGCCTCCGGCGGCAGGTTGTAGGTGCCGTCCGTAAAGGTGGCATCATCAAAGAATGCCGCACGGATATTTTCATCGTCCGGGTCAAGCCCCTACTCCTGCAAGATCTGGCGGAGTTTCTCTACCCCATCTTCATATTTTTCACCGATGAAACGCAGGAACACCAGCGTCAGCATCATATCCCGCTTCTCAAAGAAAGAGCCGGAGTTCCGTGCTCCACGCAGTATGTCTCTACACTTGAAGAGAATCGCATCCAGATTGATGGTCTCCTCCTTCTTTTTCTTCGCCATTTCATTTCCTCCACATCTCCCCGACCATACCCGCCTTCGAGACATGGTAGGGAGAGATCAATTTCTAGTCAATAGGTTCTATCAGCACTCACTATAATGGTCTTTGACAAATATTATAGCATAGAGCACACAAGAACATGAAAAAGAGCCCCTGAAAAACAGGGACTCTCTCTTTTTAAATTTACTTACCTTACGCTCACCGCTTTGCCATCTGTCTCTGATACATAGAGATCAGTGCATCCTGCAGAACCTGAGAAAAGTTTACATGATTGGTTTCTGCGAATGTATTCAGCCAGGCAGGAATCGTCAGATTTTTTCGAACTGCTTTATTTCCATAGCGCTCTTCATAGGCGTTCATGTCCAGAACCAATATATTGACAAATCCATCCGGGCTATCTGGATGAATGGTGCTCCGATCACTCGCTGCCGGAACCGGACGACCTTCTTCCATTTCATCCAATACCCAGCCGGAAGCGGCATCGGTTGCCATGGCGATTGCATCCTCCAAAGAATCTCCTTCGCTGATGCATCCGGGAAGGTCAGGAACAACTACCGTATAAGCGCCTGGCTTATCTTCACACGGATAGAAGCAAGCAGGATAAAGTAATTTTTTCATAGGAATCGCCCCCTTATCAAATCAATCGGGACGTATCAAGTCCCACAGCAGTAAAAATCGATTTCACTGTTCTTTTATCTAGGGAAACACTGATTAAATCGTTGTCAGATTTTACTCTTGAATTTTTAT
>DLZS01000020.1:0-2554 GCA_003447275.1 Dialister sp. | reverse complement strand
AATAGCGAGCTATTTAAGGAGGGCTATGACGAAGCTATATATAAAAATTCTTGTAAAATCTGACTCTGCTATTTAATCAGCGTTTCCCTAGATCGCCTCTGTGACAGGGAACGGTAATCTTTCCCGGTCTCCCAGGATGCGTGTATTGATAGTGAGAGCCTCTGACAGCCTTTTGGACCCACCCGTTGTCTTCCAGTATTTTGATGACTTCTCTGAATTTCATTGTTCCGCCCTCCTTTCTTTATTATACGCATTATGCGCATTTTGTAAAGGTCACTTATCATTGTCCAAAATGATTGGCTATCAGACATAAAAAACAGCATAGCCGCAATCACGACTATGCCGTTTTTTCATGAAATAGAAGGTTTAGGGTTCAGAGAAACAGGTTCAACGGGTTCAATAGGTGTGGTGCAGCGCATAAAATAGTAGAGCGCCGCTCTTTCCCCATTGAACCTTCTGAACCCCTGGAACCTGTCGAACCCGCTAAACCAGTCACCAATTAGTACAATGCTTCGTTAGCAATGACGAGGCGCTGTACCTGATTTGTTCCTTCATAGATCTGCATGATCTTGGCATCACGCATGTATTTTTCATTCGGATTTTCACGGGAGTACCCATTACCGCCCATGACCTGCACCGCTGTCGTGGTGACTTCCATCGCCGTATCCGAAGCGAAACACTTCGACATCGCGGAGAACATGGACGCCCTCTTATCTCCCTGCATCTTCAGCCAGCAAGCCTTATAGACAAGCGCGCGTGCTGCCTCTGTCTTCATGACCATATTCGCGATCATTTCCTGTACCATTTCAAAGGAAGCGATCTTCTGACCGAACTGCTTTCTCTGGTGTGCATAATGGATGGCATTTTCCAGTGCAACCTGTGCGATACCGACAGAAATCGCACCGACGACCGGACGGGATGTCTCAAGCGTCTGCATAGCGATGCGGAAGCCCATGCCTTCACGGCCGATGCGGGCGCTTGTCGGAACGAAGCAATCGTCAAAAATGATTTCCGAAGTAGCCGAAGCACGGATCCCCATCTTGTCCTCTTCCTTGCCGATGGAGACGCCCGGCGTATTTCTATCGACAGTGAAAACAGTGAGGCCACGAATGCCGCCTGATTCACGGGTATTGGCAAAGAGTGTGATTTTATCACAGATCGGCGCATTGGTGATGAAGCACTTCGTACCATTCAGGACATAGCCGCCATCGACCTTTTTTGCCTTACAGGATACCGCACCTGCATCAGAGCCTGCTCCCGGTTCCGTCAGGGCAAAGCAGGCGATCCCACCGTTGTTCAGGCAGTCGAAGTATTCCTTCTTCTGTTCATCGCTGCCGGCGAACAGGATCGGGAAGGAAGCAAGCGAATTGGCTGCGCAAACAGTCGCAGTACCTGCACAGCCCTTCGCGAGCTCTTCACTGATCATCGCACCCGTCAACAGATCGAGTCCTGCTCCACCATATTCCTTCGGAACAGCCAGCTGAGTCATACCGGACTGTTTCAAAATCTTCAACAGCTCCGGATCCATGACACCGCTCTTATCGATGTCCAGAGCGCGCGGCGCGATCTCCTTCTGTGCGATCTCCTTCGCCAGATTTACCAGCTCCTGCTGCTTTGCATCTAATGTAAAGTCCATTCTCGTTCCTCCATGAAATCAAAGTGCTTCTTCTGCCAGGGCTTCCCCTAAAATTTTACTATATTGCTATTATTATAACAGATATGCTGGGCTTTCGGATGGAAAAATATAAAAATACTCGCAGAATCCACTCCTCCATCTTCCCGGAGGCCGCTCTGTCTCCCGTACCTTTTTCCGTCAGCTCCTGCACCTAGGCTTTGCCGCCGTCCTGCTCCCTAATGCTTCGTACACTTCTGCCAATGTCATAATAAGAACCTCCCGTGTTCTTCACTCTTTGGGCTTCTATCCCAATAAAAAAGGCCGTTCTTTAACGCCTGCGGCAGGGCTCCCGTCCCTTTGGAAAGGCAATAAAAAAAGCACCCACAAGAGCGCTTTAGATTGTTAGATATCCCTCGGCAGGCGTCGCCTCTCCTGCATCTCTTTTGACCGTGAAGGTGCGTGGTTGCAACGAAATTTACCACCTCGAGGGATTTCCATAATTATTATACTCCATTTATTCTTTTGAGTAAACATTCGTCTTCATCCTCAGATAATTCTGCAACCTTGCCTCGCTAATCTTCCAACCGGTAATAATCGAATGCTTTACTTCCGGTTTATCCTCAGCTATCGCGATTCTTAAAACAATGTTTATTAGTTCAACTTTCACAGTATTTTCTAGTTTCTTTACTATAAGCCCTGTATGCTCATGTTTTTCATCTAGGAAAATATAATCGGGATTCTTTAGCACAGCCTTGTATTTCTCCAGCACAATTTCAGCAGCATCCGCGTGCCGTTCTTTGATGTGCTCAATTTGTTTTTGCGTAATTATTACTTTTGTCCCCCGAATTTCAGCTGTTATCTTGGAGTATATGTCAGGGTCTATATCGCATATGTTTACCAAATCAGGCTGGACCCTACTGCACTTGTCAACAAAAATTG
>DLZS01000013.1:0-11042 GCA_003447275.1 Dialister sp. | reverse complement strand
GCGGCGAAGCCGCCACCTGAACCCTGAACCTTGAACCCTGAACCTTGAACCAAATGAAAACAAAGTAAAAAGGGGCTGTGAAGAAAGGAGGATTCATTTCTTCACAGCTCTTTTCTTACCCCTTAATAAATCATTTTTATAATAGCGCATTTGGGCGATATATAATAAAATAGATATGTAAGTTTATATTCTATAATGCGTATGATATGAAAGGAGACTTTTATGAACCTGCTATTTACTGCACTCATTGTCGTATGGGCGGCTTGGCTCATTTTGAAGAAGTACAAGCCGCAGACCGTCCTTTTCGTAGCAGGCGGTCTTCTTCTCGCCGGCTCGATGATCATGAGCTGGGGCACGATCCTTCCCGCCGGAAAGAGCACCGGCATGTGGAGCTTCGATATTTTTGAACTCATCCGCACTCTTTTTGCGAACCGACTCTCCGGCCTCGGCCTCAACATCATGGCTGTCGGAGGCTTTGCCCGTTACATGGATAAGATCGGCGCGAGCAATGCGCTGGTCGCCCTCACCATCCGCCCGCTGATGCTTCTGAAATCGCCCTACATCGTCATGAGTGCCTGCTGGGTACTCGGCATGTTCCTTGGGCTGGCCATCAATAGTGCCTCCGGCCTCGCCATGCTCCTCATGGTGACCATGTTCCCGATCCTTGTCGCACTCGGCGTCTCCCGCATCTCTGCGACCGCAGCCATCGCGACCACACTCTGCCTTGACTGGAGCCCGTCAGATACCGGCACCATCTTTGCCGCTGAGATCGCAGGCTTCGATCCCGTCATCTACTGGCACACCTTCCAGATCCCGATCGCCTGCGCCGTCATCCCCTGTGTCGCCATCGCCCACTACCTCACGCAGAAGATCATGGATAAGCGCGACGGGCACATCGTGCGCACTCTGGATCCGGCGGAAGTCTCTGTCAATATCGAGACTGAAGATGAAAAGAAAGCAGCACTTTCCCATCCGCCGAAGATCTATGCCCTTCTTCCGATCATCCCTCTCGCTCTCATCCTCATCTTCTCGCCGCTCTGCCTCCCCGGCATCAAGATGAACATCATCATGGCGATGCTCATGGGGACCGCCATCGGCATGATCGCCCAGTTCTTCCGTACAAGAGACCTCAAGGAGACCTTCTCTGAGATCCAGATCTTCTTTGACGGCATGGGCAAGCAGCTCGCCAATGTCATCACCATCGTCATCGCCGGCGAATTCTTCGCGAAAGGCCTCACTTCCACAGGCTCCATCGATGCCATGATCCATGGCGCCCAGACCACCGGCTTCGGCGCATCCGGCCTGACGCTTGTCATGATCGCCATCATCGCAGTCTGCGCCATCCTCATGGGCAGCGGCAATGCTCCCTTCTTTGCTTTTGCCAATCTCGTCCCGGCGATCGCTGCCAAGACAGGTGTCGCAGCCTCCTTCATGGTCCTCCCGATGCACCTCATCGCAAGCTCCGCCCGCGCCATCTCTCCGATAACCGGTGTCATTATCGTCGCCTCCGGCATGGCTGGCATCAGCCCCTTTGACCTTGTGAAACGCACCGCCATCCCGATGGCTGTCTCCTGCATCCTCATCGTCGTCGCGAACTTCGTGATCTTCGGGTAAATAGTTGCTAGTGACTAGGGATTAGGGATTAGGAAATAGGAAATACCAGTCACCAGTCACTAAAAAACAAAAGCGTAAGTGATATCGCATCCGATATCACTTACGCTTTTATTATGAGCGGCAATCAGAGCAAGACCGGCCCCGCCGCTGTTCCTTCTTATTTTTCCGCTGCGAGCTTCACGATCTCCACCGCCTGCTTGGCGCATTTGACGAGATCATCAATCACCTGATATTCCTCGCTGGTGTGACATTTGAAATTCCCTGTACCGATCCCGACAGCGGCGATGCCGTGTTCATTGAAATGGTTCGCATCCATGCCGCCGCCCCCTTCCTTGAAGAAGGCGACTGCCCCGACTGCCTCTGCCGCCTCTTTGGCCAGCACGCAGGGGCGCGCGGTCTCCGCGAGCTTGAAGGCATGGTAAAGCGTATGCAGCTCGACCTCGATCTTCGTATGGTATTTCTCGGAGATCCTGTCTGCCGCCGCCTGAATATCGGCAGAGATCTGCTGATACTCCTTCGCATCGCGGCTTCTCTGCTCGCCGGTGATCGTCACGAGATCGCAGACGACATTGGTCGCGCTCCCCGCCTCGATGATGGAGAAATTTGCCGTCGATACCGGCGAAAGGCGGCCATCGGGAAGCTGCATGATGAGATCTGCTGCCACCTTCAGCGCATTCAGTCCTTTTTCCGGTTCATTGCCCGCATGCGCCGTCACGCCATGCACACGGATCGTGACACGCCCCTTGCTCGGAGCGGCAAGGACGATGGTCCCCGCCTTGCCGGAGGCATCATATACAAAAGCGCTCTTCGAGCGGAACTTGGAAAAATCATACTGGCGCGAGCCTTCGACGCCCGTTTCCTCGCAGACAGAGAAGGCCACTTCGATGGGGCCATGCGGGATCTGCTTCTCCTTCACTTCGCGAAGCATCGCAAGGATCGCCGCGACGCCGCCGATATCATCGCCTGCCAGGATCGATGTCCCGTCCGAGACGATCTTCCCTTCCTCCTCCTTCACGAGAGGAACGATGTGCCCGTGATTTCCTACACGGTCCATATGCGCGGAGAAAAGGACCGGCTCGCCGTCCGTGCTTCCGGGAAGCTGTGCATAGAGATTGCCCGTATTGCCACCGAGCACCTCGCCTGCCTTGTCTTCCGTCACGGTGAGGCCGAGCGCAGTGAGCTTTTCCTTCAGTACGTCAGCGATCGCCCTTTCGTCACGCGAGTGGACCTCGACAGAAACCAGTTCTTTGAATTCATCGATGATACGTTTCTGATCCATGGGAGAACTCCTTTCAAAAAATCAATGTGAGACGCATACCGGAGAATCTGCTATACCTACTTCTTCGGTCTCCTTCTTTTCCTATGCGGATGATAGAGCTGCCAGTGGAAGTGGATCGCACAGAAGCGAAGAAGTGTCACGCAAGCAAAAGCGATCCATGAGGAAACGGAAAGCTCCAGCGCCGTGAAATGACGCAGACAGCACAGGACAAGGCCGCCGGCGATGGATGCGATGGCGTACACATCCATGTACAGCACGACAGGCATGCGCCGCGCCATCATATCTCGCAGCATACCGCCGCCGACCGCGGTGATAAGCCCCAGCATGGTCGGCAGAAGAAAACGATACGAGTCGGGGTACTGATAAAATGCCGTCAGTGCTCCCGTCACTGTGAAGGCCGCAAGACCCACCGTATCCGAGATATTGTACATGAACGTGATGTAGCGCTCATTCTCCTTCGATACGCGATAGACCGGGTAGAGAAAAGAAATGATGAGTGCCGTGATGATGGAGACGAAGAGCCCGTTGGGACTGCGAAGTACCGACGGCGGCGTGATGCCGCAGAGAACGTCACGCACCATCCCGCCGCCTACGCCGGTCATAACAGCGAGCACGGTGATGCCGAAAATATCCATACGCCGCGACAGTCCCACCACAGTGCCGGAAAAGGCAAAGGCGATGGTGCCGAGCGTTTCAAAAATGAGCCAGGTAATGGTCATGGGAGATCCTTTGAAAAAATGGAAAAAGGGTTCAGGGGGAACACTAGGCAATATGTCGGATATAGTTAGGAGTTAGGAATGAGGAGTTAGGAGTGTAGGTACGGCGCACAAAATTTGGAAGCGCCGTGAAATTTTATATAAGTAGCGCATAAATGGAAATATAAAAAGGGGTATTGGGGCGCCATAAAATTTGTGCGCCCCTTCCGCCACTCCTCACTCCTAATTCCTCACTCCTCACTTTTAGCGCAAATGTTTCACCGCTCTATTGACCCATATTCAGAAATACCAAGCGCTATTCAAAATACCACACGCAACGCCGCATAGCAGAGATTCACATAGCCCTGTGCAAGCGGGCCGATGATGCGGTTCACCCAGCCGGAGAATACGATGAGCATCAGGATGACGAAGCCGTAGCGCGCATTGAAGTTTTCAAATTTCCAGGCAAGCTCTCCGGGCAGCACGGTGGAGACGATCTTCGAGCCATCGAGCGGCGGTATCGGGATCAGATTGAAGAAAGCGAACCATACATTGTACATCATGATCCACTGCAGGAAATAGAAGCCGCCGTCACCGAGCATGCCGATACGCCCCAAGATCGTGATGAGAAGCAGCGAAAGGAATGCCAGGAAAAGATTCATGCCCGGGCCTGCGAAGGATACCTTCAGCATCCCCATGCGATAATTTTTATAATAGCGTGGATCGATGTCTACCGGCTTCGCCCAGCCGAATCCGCAAAGTACAAGAAGGAGAGTCCCCATCATGTCGAGATGCGCCATCGGATTGATGGTCAGCCGCCCCATGCGGGACGGAGTGGGATCACCCATAGCATCCGACACGGCCGCATGCGCGTACTCGTGCATCGAGAGTGCGATCAGAAGCGCCGGAGCGCGGTAGATCAGGGAAGACAGATCAAGAAAATCAAACATAAAAGCTCCTTGAAAAAACAGGTTCAGGGGTAGTCCGTGGGGCGGCTCCGTCCACTGATTATGAATGAAAGCTTTGCACGAATTAGAAATGAGAAATGCGAAATGGTGGTGCGACGCATAAAATAATAAAGCGCCGCGGAGTATAAATAGGGCGATGCCATGAGCTGACATCTCAGTCACAAGTCACTAGCCACTAGTCACCAGCCACTCTCATTCATCCGCCGGATGATTGCTGTGGATCTCTGCCGTCACGGGATGGAGCTGGCAGCTGCCGTAGGCACTGAGCACGGTGAGCAGCGCATCACGAGAGACCTCGCTGTCGAAATGTGCGTCGATGAAGATCTTCCTTCCATCATCCACTGCATAGCAGTGAAGGATGTGGTACTCGGTCGTCTTTACAAAAGCGAGGAAATCAGATCTCTTATCTTCGAACAATGTGAGCTCGAAAATACCATGTACGGCGTAGCCAAAGACCGGACAATTCACATTGACTGTATAGCGCTCGACAATGCCCAGATCCTGCAGACGCTCCAGCCGGTTCTTCACCGCCTGACTGGTCAGGTACACCTGCCGTCCCAGATCTGTCATGGAAATACGGCCATTCTTTTTAAGCGCATTGATGATCTTGATATCGGTTTCATCTAATTCTTTCGGAATCATACGGACGCCTCTTTTCTGTCAGTAGTCTATGGGTATTTCTGTAATTCTATTATAACCGAAATCGAATTTCTGAGAAAGAGTGCGGGAAAAATAGGGGGGGCAAGGTTTAGCCCATGAGGCGTGCTGTTCCTTAATTGCACGAGAAAGAGGTTCAGCAGGTTCTATAGGTTCAAAAGGGTTGGTGCGGCGCATAAAAAGTCAGAAGCACCGCGGAGTATAAATCATGGCGATGCCCGAAGAAAGGCGAAATAACAGGTTTCCCGTTTGGGATTTCCTGCCATCGTCCGCATGACCGCGAATGACAAAGATTCCTCGCCTCGCTCAAAATGACGATACGGGAGTCTGATGTCTTCTAGTCTCCAGTCACAAGTCACTAGTCACAAGCCTCTCCTTTCCTAAATTGACACGACTCTCAAAATCTATTATAATCGTCGGGAATGTTATTTATAAATGGGAGCAAAGAATGACTATCACACTCAATATGTATCAAACGCTGGCTGCCGCTGTGGCAGTCTTTTTTCTTGGCGGATTTTTGAAGGGGAAGATCCCCCTCTTTCGCAAGTACTGCATCCCCGCGCCAGTCATCGGCGGGACGATCTTCTCCATCGTGAACTGTATCCTCTACACCGAGGGGATATGGAACTACAGCCAGGACACCGTCATGCAGAACTGGTGCATGATGCTCTTCTTCACGAGCATCGGCTACATGGCGAGCCTGCGGCTGATCCTACGGGGCGGCTATCTCGTCTTCAAAATGGGCATCATGGTCGCGATCCTCATCCTCCTGCAAAACCTCATCGGGATCTCCATGGCGCATGTATTCGGCCTGTCCCCGATGATGGGGCTCGCGGACGGCTCGATCCCGCTGGTCGGAGGACATGGGACAGCCGGCTCCTTCGGCCCGGTACTGGAAGAGATGGGGCTCATGAATGGTACCACCATCGCCTTTGCGGCTGCCACCTTCGGTCTTGTCTCCGGCAGCTTCATCGGCGGCCCGATCGGCGAGCTGCTGGTGCGTCGCTTCTCACTGATCTCCCATGAAACAGACAATGCGGCAGAAGAGACCGGCAAGAGACCGGCGGCGCTGCATCCCAAAGATGCCGCGGCGGCTTACCTCAATATGGATCACTTCATGTACGCTTTCGGGCAGCTGCTCCTTGCCATGGGTATCGGCACCTATGTGAGCGCCTTCTTCAGCAGCATCGGCCTTGTCTTCCCCGGATACATCGGCGGCATGATCGTCGCTGCCATCATCCGCAATGTATCAGAGATCACGGAGTGGTACGGCTCTTACCAGCAGGAATGTGAAGTCTTGGGCGGCATGTGCCTCAATATCTTTCTCTCCTGTGCCTTGATGAGCCTCAAGCTCTGGCAGCTCGCCTCGCTCGCTGTACCGCTCACGCTGAC
Organism: Dialister sp.; assembly: GCA_003447275.1. Classification (GTDB taxonomy): domain Bacteria; phylum Bacillota; class Negativicutes; order Veillonellales; family Dialisteraceae; genus Dialister. The sequence goes on along the minus strand of DLZS01000013.1, from coordinate 4,437 downwards.
GCTTCTCATCCAAGTCGCCTTGATCGGTGCTTTCGCCTACTTCATCATCTTCCGCGTCATGGGAGGCAACTATGAAGCCGCCGTCATGGCTGCCGGCACCTGCGGCTTCGGCCTCGGCGCGACGCCGAATGCCATCGCAAACATGAATGCGATGTGTGAACGCTACGGTTCTGCGCACACCGCCTACTTCGTCATCCCGCTCATCGGGGCCTTTGTCGTCGATTTCCTCAATGCATCCATTCTGATGGTATTCATGAATTTGCTGAAATAAGTGACTGGTGACTGGTGACTAGGGACTAGGGACTAGGTTTGTAATGCAAGAATACAATCCTCGTATCGCGACGAAGCCGACATTTGAATTTATAGAACCTGCCAAGCCTTACATAACAAAAAAGCAGAAACGAAAATGACTACTCATTTCGTTTCTGCCTTTTTTATTTATCTGAATCCGAAGACTTTGGCGAGGATGCTCTGGCGACGTCCTTTTCTGGCTTCGCCAGCCCATTCTGCGCTCTTCGCATCTGCGTGTCTGACTTTGTACGTTTTATAGGCCCGATATTCATCCATATCTACCAAGAATGTACAGATTCGCTTGCCGCTTTCGCGGAGACGAAGCTGCCGTTCGCTGGTTGCGCTCGGAATGGGGAGCGCTTTCTCTTCCAGTTCCAGAAGAGAGGCGGCCAAAGCTTCTCTGGCCTTCTTCGCAGCCTCATTCATGGTGCTGGCTTTCGCTTCACAACCGATGAGGTCTGGAAACATCACGAAGAACATTCCCTTTTTCTGATCGTATGAACAAATGGCGGGGTAGAAGTATTTCATCTCTGTCCCCCTTCCCTCTTCTTACCACTCTCGATGGCAGATCACTGCCATCCCTATTGTATACTATTTGGGCATGGAATGGCAACAAAAAGTAAAGAAAATGTAAGGGAAATGAAGGTTCAGGGTTCAGGTTGGCGAGTCCAGGGTTGCCCGTGGGTTGAGCTGCCCATGGATCGCGGATGAAAGCTTTGTTCGAATGAGTAATTAGGAATGAGAAATGGTGGTGCGGCGCATAAAAATAATGAAGCGCCGCGGAGTTTTGATAGCATTTCGCGCCGTCGTCATTTCGAGCGCAAGCGAGAAATCTCTATTGCAGAACGCTCATTGCCTGCTGTGAGACAGCACCAAGACATCGTTTTTCCCAGACACATACGCGCTGATTCCCGCAGAGCAGTAGAGATCCCTCGGCTACGCTCGGGATGACGATGCCGGAGAATCCCAGTCACCAGTCACTAGCTTCTACCACATTACAGATCCAGATTCGTGACGTCCTTCGCATGTTCTTCGATGAATTTGCGTCTCGGCTCGACCTTGTCGCCCATGAGGATGGTGAAGAGGCGGTCTGCTTCGACAGCATCGGTGAGCTCGACCTTCAGCATGACGCGCTGTTCCGGATTCATCGTGGTATCCCAGAGCTGTTCCGGATTCATTTCGCCCAGCCCTTTGTAGCGCTGGATCGCACAGCCATCGCGGCCGATCTCATCGAGGAGCTTATTCTGTTCATCATCATCGTAGGTGTAGTATTTCTGACGCCCCTTGCGTACCTGATACAGCGGCGGCTGGGCGATGAAGACGTGGCCTTCGGTGACGAGCGGCTTCATATAGCGATAGAAGAAGGTGAGGAGCAGTGTCCTGATGTGCGCACCATCGACATCGGCATCCGTCATGATGATGATCTTGTAATAGCGGAGCTTCGTGATGTCGAAGTCTTCACCGACGCCCGTACCGAAAGCGGTGATCATGGTACGAATGGCATCGGAATTCAGGACACGGTCGAGGCGGGCTTTTTCTACATTCAGGATCTTGCCGCGCAGCGGGAGGATCGCCTGATAGCGGCGGTCACGGCCGGACTTCGCAGATCCGCCTGCAGAGTCCCCTTCGACGATATAGATCTCTGTCATCTTCGGGTCTTTTTCTGTGCAGTCAGCCAGCTTTCCCGGAAGGCTGGAGACCTCGAGCGCATTCTTGCGCCGGGTCAGCTCACGGGCGCGGCGGGCTGCTTCGCGGGCACGGCTCGCCGTGATGCCCTTCTCGACGATGGCCTTCCCTTCCGCAGGATGCTCTTCGAGGTAGGTACGCAGGCCTTCCGAGACGAGATTATCCACGATGCCCTTGACCTCGAGATTTCCGAGCTTCGTCTTGGTCTGACCTTCAAACTGCGGATTCGGCACTTTGACGGAAATGACGCAGGTCAGCCCTTCACGGACATCATCGCCGGAAAGGTTCGCTTCATTGTTCTTGAGGATGTTATTCTTACGTGCATATTCATTGAGGACACGGGTGAGCGCGCTGCGGAAGCCGGCAAGGTGCATGCCGCCTTCGATGGTATTGATGTCATTGACGAAGGTATACATGCTTTCGCTGTAGCCTGTCTGGTACTGCATCGCGATATCGACGATGACCTTATCCTTCTCGCCTTCAAACGCAATGACTGCCGGATCGACAAGATCCTTGCCCTCGTTCAGGAACTGGACGAATTCCGTGATGCCGCCGGCATAGTGGAATTTCTCCTCGTGGGTCGCACCGTCGCGCAGGTCTGTCAGCGTGATGGTGAGGCCTTTATTCAGAAAAGCCAGCTCGCGCATGCGGATCTTCAGGGTATCATAATCAAAGTCCACCCCTTCTTTGAAGATCTCGATATCCGGCTTGAAGGTGACAGACGTGCCCGTCTCCTTCGTTTCTCCGTAGGTCTTCATATACTGCGTGACTTCCCCGCGGGACAGTCTCATTTCATGGAAATGTCCTTCACGGCGCACCACGACGCGTGTCCATTCGGAGAGCGCATTCACGACAGAGATGCCGACGCCGTGCAGACCGCCGGAGATCGGATAGCCATCCCCGCCGAATTTGCCGCCTGCATGGAGCACGGTCAGTACGACTTCCATGGCAGGTTTCCCAGTCTCGTGCATCCCAGTCGGGATACCACGGCCATTATCCGTGACTGTACAGCTGCCGTCATCATTGAGCGTCACTTCGATGTGCGTGCAGTAGCCTGCGAGTGCTTCATCGATACTGTTGTCGACGACTTCGTAGACCAGATGGTGCAGACCGCGCGCTGATGTCGAGCCGATGTACATACCCGGACGCAGGCGCACCGCTTCGAGCCCTTCGAGGACACGGATGTCATCTGCGCCGTAGTCTTTCTTGCCATTCTCTTCGCTGTGACGAGCCTGGATTTCATGAATATCTTCAGACATGGGATTCTCCTTACAAAAAAATGGCGGCCTGTCATGCATGACCGCCTTTTATTTATTTACATATATATAAGCGCACCTTGATGGTGCATATTTATTATACCATATTTGAGAGTATTTCGCATGAAGGGGAAATGGCGGAGTGCAGGGAAACGCCCGCCATGCGAAAGCAACGCCCCCGCCTTTTTGCAGCCGCCGCATTTCCCCTACCCGTCCCACCTGTGTTACAATGAAAGAAATGCAAACACAGTGAGGCTACTTATGAAAAAATTTCTTTTCCTTTTATTGATCTTAGGCGGCGCGATGTACTGGGGCTTCTCTTCGGGCAACGAGCTCACGAAGAATGTCGTACATGAACCGGTCAGACCACATGCCGTCCAAAAGAGCCTGCCGAAGGACACACCGCCCGCCGAAGAGAAAGGCATCCTGACGGAGATCTCGGATACCGTCAGGACACTGATCTCCGGTCTTTCCTCCGCAGAGACCCAAGAGGGCAGCATCGAAGCACGGCCGCCGAAGCCGGACGCAAAAAGCCCCGTCGATGGGACGGAGAAGCTCCTCACCGCCAAGGAAAAAATGGACAATGTGCTCCACTTCAGGGAAGCACTGGAAGCGCGTGTGCATCGCGAAGAATTCGTCCCCTTTGCCGAGATCCCGGACTACCTCAAGAAGGGGATCGTCGCAACCGAAGACCGCCGCTTCTATGAGCACGGCGCGATGGACCTCATCGGCGTCGCGCGCGCTGCTTTCACAAACTATCTTGCCGGAGAGACGCTCCAGGGCGGCAGCACCATCACCCAGCAGACCGTGAAAAACATCTTCCTCTCGAATGACCGCACCATGACCCGCAAGATCGAAGAGCTGGCGCTCGCCGTCCAGCTGGAGCGGAATTACAGCAAGGAAGAGATCCTCGAGCTCTATCTGAATACCATTTACTACGGTCACGGCGCCTACGGTCTCAAGGAAGCCAGCCGCACCTACTTTGGCAAAGCGCCCAAGGAGCTCGACCTCGCCCAGTGCGCAATGCTCGCCGGTCTCCCGCAGGCGCCGTCTGCCTATGACCCCATCTCACACCCGAAGGAAGGCGCAAAGCGCATGACCGTCGTCCTCGCCCTCATGGCCGAGCAGGGCGTCATCACGCCGACACAGGCCGCCTCGGCTGCAGCAGAACTGTGGCTGAAGTGAGAAGTGCTGGAAGGGGCAC
>DLZS01000053.1:2510-3021 GCA_003447275.1 Dialister sp. | reverse complement strand
TTGAACGTCATCCCGACCGAAGTTGAGGGATCCTTCTTGCAGAGCGGTAAATCGTGAGCGAGGGAAAGACGAAAAAGGAAGCACCAAGGTGTCGTTTGAGTGAGGGCACATGTGTGCATATGGCGACAGTGCAATAAAGATCCCTCGGCTGCGCTCGGGATGACGGTGCTAGGGGAGCGGATAGGTTCACAAGGGTGGTGTGCCACCTTTTTTAGAAGAGGGGATTCTCATATCGTCAGCCTTCCCCTTTAGGGGAAGGTTCCCCGCAGGGGCGGATAGGGTAGACACGGTATGAAAGACAGATGAGGAAAGCGGAACAGCGCGGCACATGTGGGAGAAGCGCGAGTCCCTGACCGCGAATGACAACGATTTGATCAGGGTTTCCTTAAAAAATCATTCGCGCCCATTCCTCTGGAAGGGGCAGACGAGCGAAGCGAGGCGGGGTTGGCTTCCCCGAATGTGGGAGTAGCGTTTCACGCGGCCAACCTCCGCCCTTTTTTCTCCCTCCTTC
>DLZS01000053.1:0-2270 GCA_003447275.1 Dialister sp. | reverse complement strand
GAAGGAGGGAGAAAAAAGGGCGGCGTGTATCGTCATAGGTATATTTGCGCCTTCTCTGCTATATCCGCTGCCCCAAACCCGCCCCTACCATTTCCTCTTCAAAGGGCGTATAATATAATTACTGACCAATGGTCAAAAATATATTTCAAAGAAAGGAAACGCTATGAACGAAGTCAAAATGCCGAAACGGCCTATACTGGCGTATTACATTTTGATCTTCCTTGCGATCTTCCTGTTCAACTCGATCTTCGTGCCGATGCTCCGTGAGAATGCCGTGAAAGAAGTGGACTATTCCTCCTTCATGACGATGACGGAGAATCAGGAGATCGACAAGGTACAGGTGGAGCAGGACAAGATCCTCTTTAGGAAGAAGGACGACAAGCAGGCATACAAGACAGCTCTCATGAACGATCCGGCTCTGATCGAGCGTCTGCACAAGTCAGGCGCAGATTTCACCGGAGAGATCGTCGAAGCGATGAATCCGCTCTTATCGGCGCTGCTCTCCTGGGTACTGCCGATCCTCATCTTCTTTGGTATCGGCCACTACATGAATAAGCGGCTGATGAAGAACATGGGAGGCCCCGGCGCGATGCAGTTCGGCATGGGGAAATCGAATGCGAAGATCTTCGTCAAGCCGACGAACGGGATCAAATTCTCCGATGTCGCCGGTGAAGATGAAGCGAAGGACAGCCTGCAGGAGGTCGTCGAGTACCTGCACGATCCCTCGAAGTACAGAGACATCGGTGCGAAGATGCCGAAGGGCATCCTTCTCGTGGGCCCGCCAGGCACCGGCAAGACCATGCTGGCGAAGGCCGTCGCCGGCGAGTCCGAAGTGCCATTCTTCTCCATTTCCGGCTCAGAATTTGTAGAAATGTTCGTCGGCATGGGCGCGGCGAAGGTCCGCGACCTCTTCAAGCAGGCGAAGGAAAAAGCACCGTGTATCGTTTTCATCGATGAGATCGATGCCATCGGCAAGAAGCGCGGCGGCGCTGCCTTGGGCGGCAATGATGAGCGCGAGCAGACGCTGAACCAGCTCCTGACAGAGATGGACGGCTTCGAAGACAATGCGGGCGTCATCATCCTGGCAGCGACGAACCGTCCGGAGTCACTTGACCCGGCGCTCACACGTCCGGGACGCTTTGACCGTCAGGTGCCGGTCACATTGCCGGACCTTCAGGGGCGCGTCGCGATCCTCAAGGTCCATGCGGCGAAGATCAAGACCGCGCCTTCCATCGACTACGACAAGGTGGCGCGCATGGCCTCCGGTGCATCAGGGGCAGAGCTGGCAAACATCGTGAATGAAGCCGCTCTCCGCGCTGTTCGTGACCATCGTCCCTATGCGACACAGGAAGACATGGAGGAGTCCATCGAGGTCGTCATCGCCGGCTATCAGAAGAAGCATGCGATCTTGACGGACAAAGAGAAATGCATCGTTTCCTATCATGAGATCGGCCATGCCCTTGTCGCAGCACTGGCGTCCCATAGCGCACCGGTGCAGAAGATCACCATCATCCCAAGGACCAGCGGGGCGCTGGGCTACACCATGCAGGTGGAGCAGGGCAATCATTACCTCATGAATAAGGAGGAAATGCTTGACCAGATCGCCACCCTGACCGGCGGCCGTGCGGCGGAGGAGGTCGTCTTCGGTACATCCACCAATGGGGCATCGAACGATATCGAGAAAGCCACCCGTCTGGCGCGTGCGATGATCACGCGGTACGGGATGAGTGATGAATTTGGCATGGTCGCCATGGAAAATGTGACGAACCAGTATCTGGGCGGCGATACCACCCTCGCCTGCTCGCCGGAGACACAGGCACGCATCGACAAGGCCGTCTCCGATCTCATCAAGACGCAGCATGAGAAGGCAAGGCGGCTCCTTGAGGAACATCGCAAAAAGCTCGATGAGCTCGCAAAGTACCTCTATGAAAAGGAAACCATCACGGGAGAACAGTTCATGGAGATCCTGGAAAAGAAAGCGGAATAAAGTACATGCCAAAAAGGAAGCTCGCGAGAGCTTCCTCTTTTTGCTTGGTTGAATCAGCGTTTCCTGAACCTATGAGGATTTGCATAAAGGGTAGATGTTCTTTCTGCTTTCAAACTTCAGGGCTCTCATCTGGGAGATACGTTGCATGTTTTGGAACTAGCGGTGTTATATTACGATACGAGTAGCTCCTTAGAGAAGGGGCGCGCCAAAGCCGCAGGATGGATCCACGAAGCGGTGTGAAAGACTATGTGAGGCTATCCGTCCTTTTTGAACGTCATCCCGA
>DLZS01000054.1:4641-19814 GCA_003447275.1 Dialister sp. | reverse complement strand
GTAGCGGTATTGCATGAAAGTGTTGGAATATCGATAGCATCGGACTATTCAACATAGCACGCTATACCGTTAGCATGCCCCTATTGCCTTCGGCACTTCCCCCGAAGGGGGAAGCAAGACGTTACGTAGCTAACGATTTCCTTAACTTAATAGCATTACCCCAAAAACGGACAGCCGCAGCTGTCCGTTTCCCTTATTTCTTTTCTTTCTTCCGTTTCTGTCTCATATTCCGCCCCTTATGTCCGAGCGCTTTATGCTCTTTCTTCTTGGTCGGCTTGTACATGCCGGGCGTCACGACCTTCTTCTTCGGCTTGCCTGCCTTCACGCGGCGGACATTCCCCTTCTCATCATAGCGGGTGATGGTCTCTTCAATGGATTTTTCCAGCTTCCGGAGAAGGAATCCATCCTCCGGCGTCGCATAGGTGATGGCGATCCCCTTCGTACCGGCGCGGCCGGTGCGGCCGATGCGATGGATATAGTATTCGAGATTTCTTGGGATCCCGTAATTGAAGACATGCGTAATGCCTTCGACGTCAAGCCCGCGTGCCGCGATATCGGAGGCAACGAGCACCTGAATGCGTGCTTTCTCAAATTCGCGAATGACCTGATTTCTCTGGCTCTGGCTCATATCCCCATGGATCTCATCCACGATGAAGTCCGTCTCCTCCTGCAGCTTGCCGGCGAGCTCATGCGCCTCCTCACGGGTATTCGTGAAAACGACGGCCATGTACGGGTTCATCTCCGTCAAATGACGGACGAGGAGCTTGAACTTGCGCGGGAGAGTCGTCTCATAGATGCGCTGCTCAACCGTCGAAGCTGTCGCTTTTTCTGCGACATCAAGGAAGGCCGGGTGGTGCATATACTTTCTGGCGAGGCGCTTCGCATCGTCAGGCATCGTCGCAGAAAAGAGCAGGAGCTGGCGCTTCTTCGGCGTCTCATCGATCAGGGCTTCGATATCTTCGCGGAACCCATTCGCCAGCATCTGGTCGGCTTCATCCAGGATGACCGTCTTCACGTTCGAAAGGTCGAGGCTCTTTCTGCGGATATGATCCAGAAGGCGCCCGGGTGTCCCGATGATGACATGCGGGTCACGCTTCAGCTTCTGCAGCTGGTTCTCGATCGTGCGTCCGCCGATGATATCTGCTCCATTCACACCGCACTCGATGGCAAAGGGACGCATCACGTCAAAGACCTGCTTGGCAAGTTCGCGGGTCGGTGTCATGATAAGCACCTGCGTCATGGCTTTGTCTGTTTCTACGCGCTGAATGACCGGCAGCAGATAGGCCAGCGTCTTCCCTGTCCCGGTCTGCGAACGGCCGATCAGATCACGTCCCTTGAAAGCGTTTGGGATCGCGGACATCTGGATGGGCGTCGGGGTCTTGATCCCCTGTGTTTTCAAAAGTTTCGTCAGCGTCTCATTCACGCCGAGCGCAGCAAATACGTTCATAGGTCCTCCTGTAAATGGGTTGGTTGTATGGAAATACGTAATTTAAGGTTTATGGTTCAGGTGGCGGCTTCGCCGCAATGATGTATGAGGCGATGCCCGAAAGTAGTATTCAAGTCACTAGTTCCTCGAGCTTCCTAATTCCTAGCTGTTAATTCCTAGTCACCTGTCACTGGCAGCCCCTTTTCTTATTGATTCTTCCCCAGCACCACGCCAAGGTCTTTATATCCCGCTGCCCCATTGAGCTCTTCCTTCGCGGCCGCATTCACCAGATCATCGATGGCATATAGGAGCGGCGCTTTGCCTTCGTCGGGGGTGAAAAGCATCAGGATATCGAGTCCTTCACTTCCGGGGAAGAAATAGGAGCGGCAGTACATGGGGAGCTTCATCCCCTCCGCATTGTATGTGATCAGCCCGCCTACGGTATAGACATAGGCCTCATCGACATCCAAGCGGCGGAAAGGCTCCAGCCGAGAAAGCTCTACCTTGATCGAAGAATCCGCAGCGGGGCCGATGGCATTGCGAGCCAGACTCAGTACCGTCTCTTCGATCCCCTTCCGAAGAGGGGATGCCGGATTTAAGAGCGCGCGGTTCATCTGCGTCAGCCGGCGCCAGACATGTTCATCACGATTCATCTTGAAATACGGCTTCAGCGCTTCCGCCATCTCTACAGGGAGCAGCGCGCGAATGATATAACCGGATGAGAAGCTCTGCTGTTTTTCCAATGTATACTGCAGCTGTCCCATCTGATAAGGAATGTCTTTCTCCATAAAATGGAGTGTCTCCGTCCCCGCTGCCTCCCGGTAGGTGAAGCCTTTGGGAAGCGAAGCGGCCGCGACGGCATTCATATCATACGCTTCTCCCCCCGCAGAGATCCCGCAGGCCAGTGCGAGCGTGAGAAGCAAACATTTCCATTTCATGGAAAATCCCCTTTCAAAAGTAAATGCAGCAGTAAAAAAGCTTACGCTGTCCTGCCTAGATGGAGCGCACATCCTAAAGCGGAAGCACCGCGCATTTTGAAATCATCGCATCGCTGCCATCTCATCTCTTCATCCGATAGAATCCATACAGCAGAAGATCCGACAGCTGTTCGGCCGCCGCGTGGCTGCCATTCACCTCGATCAGATAGTACTTATCCCCCGCCTTCAAAAGATTGGCAGAGATCCAGAGGGGAAACGACAAGCCCTTTTCATTCGTCAGGATGACCTTCGCCTCCTGTCCCCAGCGGTAGGTACCGTCTTCATTTTTGAAAGCACGCCAGGGGACGAATCTCAAGATCTTCACGTGTATAGATGGACCTTTTTTCTCAGAGAGTACCTGATCCACCAATGCCTGGAACTCCGATGTCTGGATCTTCGGCATTCCAAAGAGCGAGGTCGGACGCTTGGCATCCTCAAGGAAAGCCGTGACCCAGAAGCGTGCCGCCTTTGGATGCCCCTCATGGAAGAAATCCTTCTCCGTCCCCGAGATGACATAGATGCCCGCGCTGTATGTCCCGCGCACATCCGTCTTGCGTATCTGGTACATGTGCATCGAGTCATAGGGATACGGTGCTTTTTCCGGATACAGCTGCATACCTGGCGGTACCGTCAAGAGCGACCACATCGCAGCACGCGCCGATCTCCCATAATTTTTCCGGTGTGTCCCTTCGATCATGAACCGAGAAAGCTCTGACCCGCCGCCATCCGTGACCGTCACGTCCTTGGGAAATGGCAGGCGGCCGAGCCCATCGATCACAAGATCCTCCGCGGAAGACAGTAGGAAGCCGCCAAAGACAAGCGCCGCGGAAAGCGCGAGTGGAAACAGTTTTTTTATCATGGCGTCTCCTTGAAAAAATGAGCGGAAAAAGGTTCAGGGCTAGCCCGTAGGGCGTCTCTCCCTTTGATTTTGGGGGTGAAAGCTTTGCTTGAATGAGAAATCGTGGTGCGGCGCATAATAATATAGAAGCGCCGCGAAGTAAGAAAAATTGATGCCCGTATACACCATCATATTTATTCTATTGTAGAGAATCTCAAAGAAATACGCAAGAGGGCACAATCAAAAAGCCCCTTCCTATTGGGGAGAGGCTTCGCCACGTTTTTTACGTTCTCACTGCACGCATATTGAAATAGTTTTCCGTAACGCAAGTAAGTCTGCTATTGTTTTTTTATCGTGATCACCGTTCCATGCGGTTTCGCTGGATTCATCGCATCCGCTAATCCGTCGAGCGTAGTAATTAAATCCGTATCTGCCGTTACTCTTGCTTCAAACAAAGTCCCTGCTTTATACGTTACGTTCTTTCCTTTCATCAGAAATCCGCCCACAGTAGATGCCAATAAAGCTACAGCAACAGCACCACCATCGCTTCCAGCCTCTTTTTTGGTTGTATACTGAAGCGGAATCTTAACTCCATTGACTGCATTCAAGTAGTTAATCTGAAATTCTAATTTTCCTGATCTGCCAAAAAAACCGCTCTTTGTTGCTTTAGTAACGACACCATACACTTCAGTCCCTGCCGGAGCTACAACGACATCATTGACTATCAGATTCTCTTTTAACGTCAGCGGAACTGGCATCCCCGTTTTTATGTGTTTAGAAGAAATATCCTGAGTTAATTCAACGGTCAGAATGGTATTTTGGGGAATGTACGCATGATTCGCCGGAATGGTGCTAATTTCCATCTTTTTTTCCGGATGCAAAATCGCCTGCGTTCTTTCTTTTATATCAGGAGCATTCGCTTCATGTTCCGCTTTAATCATTGGTATATCATTACTTGCCGTTGTACGTTCGGCATAAGATGCAACAGGATTTGACACAGAAAAGAGAAATGTACTTGCGCAAAGTACACCAATAACCAGCTTTGACATTTTAGACTTCATCGGCACGTCCTCCAATATAAAATTATTTTCTTGATTATAGCATAACTTTTCCTCAAAATAGACAAAAAATGTTGAATTTCATGTCCAACTTCGCTGCAATCATCTTCTAGGCGCTGTTCTTAGCGTTTCATTCACATCGTGTATTTGTTCTGGCTCGAAGACTAACATATATAAAGCATAAAGTACTCCCCCTACTATGAGAATCATTAACAAATATCCATCAAGGGTATCATGATATTCTGCCATTCCCATATTCCCCTATCTACCCCTTCGAAGCCGAGAATACTGGCACAAACAAAAGCCCCTTCCCATCGGGAAGTAGTGCTGTTGAGTTAAGCGCCACGTAGCCCTAACATTGTTCAATAACCACTAGCCCCTCTATTGTCTCCGAAGCTTCCCCTCGAAGTGGGAAAGGCTGACGATATGAGAGCAACGCTTTCTTATTTATCATCCGCTCCAATAACGTTGCGGCACTTCGCGCCGCCCATCACTCCTGTCACTCTCCCAAAGGAAGAGCGTAGCGATACGAGAAAAGCGCCTGACGCCATTCTATACTCCACGTCGCCATTCGTCATCATAAGCGGTGGGAATTTCGTATATTAGATGGTGGTTGTCATAATAATTGAGGCATGAGTCGAAGAATCTGCCTCCATTGAACCCATTGAACCTCGAACCCATCAAAAAAGCAGTCCTCCCAAATAGAGGACTGCTTTTTTATGATGCATCAATTATTCCGCATCGGATCCGGTTTCGAAGGATTCACCCTTATGGATGACATTCAGCTTGCGGTAACGGGACATGCCTGTACCAGCCGGGATGAGTTTGCCGATGATGACATTTTCCTTGAGGCCGAGGAGCGGATCTTCCTTGCCTTTGATCGCTGCTTCGGTGAGGACACGGGTGGTTTCCTGGAAGGAAGCGGCAGAGAGGAAGGAGTCGGTCGCAAGAGCTGCCTTGGTGGTACCGAGGAGCAGGTTTTCGCCGACGGCTCTTTCTTTGCCTTCGTCGTCAAGACGCTGGTTCATCGCACGGAATGCGACGATATCGACAGTCTCGCCCGGGAGCCAGCCGGAGCCGCCCGGTTCGGTGATCTTGATCTTACGCAGCATCTGATGAACGATGATCTCGATGTGTTTATCGTTGATTTCTACGCCCTGGCTGCGGTAAACCTTCTGCACTTCCTTGACGATATAGTTCTGGGTTGCCTGTACGCCGAGGACATCAAGGATATCGTGCGGGTTAATGTTACCTTCAAAGAGGCGGGTGCCGGCTTTGATAAATTCGCCGTTTGTGACGGAGATTTTCTTCGCTACCGGGATCTTTTCGCTTTCCGGGGCGATTTCCGGATCATTGCTGGTGATGGTAATGATCTTGACATTCGGGTTATCCTCTGCACTGGTGATGGAAACCGTGCCATCGATACGGGAAATGATCGCATTGCCCTTTGGCTTGCGGGCTTCGAACAATTCTTCGACTCGTGGAAGACCCTGTGTGATATCTTCTGCAGAAGCAACGCCGCCGGTATGGAAGGTACGCATGGTCAGCTGGGTACCCGGTTCGCCGATGGACTGTGCCGCGATGATGCCGACTGCTTCGCCGATCTCTACGTGACGGCCGGTCGCAAGGTTTCTGCCATAGCACTTCGCGCAGACGCCGTGAGCGGAATGGCAGGTGAGGATGGAACGAACCTTCAGCTTGTCGTAGTATTTCTGGATTTCTTCTGCCTGGGCATCGGAAATTTCTTCATTCTTCTTCGCGATGACTTCGCCGGTGGTCGGGTTCACGACATCTTCCAGCGGGCAGCGGCCTGCGATACGGTCAGCCAAAGACTCGATCGGCTGGCCTTTTTCTTCGATGAGGGAGACTTCGACGCCTTCCGCTTCATCCATACGGACTTTGAGCACCGGGATATCGGAAACAAGGATCTTCTCTGCGACATCGCTGTCGATGACGGTGCCTGCCGGGAAGAGGACATTGCCTTGGCGGTCATAGGCATCTTCTTCGAGTTTCTTGCCTGCGAAGTGGACAGTCAGATGATGGCGCATCGCGCGGTTGTATTCAGCGACAGCATCCTGTGTGCCGAGGTCAAAGGTCTTCGGTTCTGCGGCTTCGATGCCGTCAGCGGTCGGGATGATGACGGAAATATGTTCTACGAGGTGACGGTTCAGCAGGGTCACATCGTCCGCATCGAGGGTCTTGCCCTTGACGAGGAGGATATCTCCATTTCTGCGGTCGAGGACATCTTCATCCAGAACTGCGCCGAGGAGCGTCTGCTTGAGACCCATGATGGTCTTCTTGACTTCCGGCTGAGAGGCGATGAGGCTCTGTTCTCTGTCGAAATTCAGGACCTGTACGTCGCAGTCTTCTTCGCGAACGATGACGTCCTGGGAAACGTCGACCAGACGACGGGTAAGGTAACCGGAGTCTGCGGTACGGAGTGCGGTATCGGCAAGACCCTTACGAGCGCCGTGGGAAGAGGTAAAGTAATCGAGGACGGTCAGACCTTCACGGAAGTTTGCCTTTACAGGGAGTTCGACCGTCTTACCGGAGGTATCTGCGATGAGGCCGCGCATGCCGGCCAGCTGACGGATCTGGTTATCGTTACCACGGGCGCCGGACTGGGCCATCATGGTCAGCGGGTTGAACTTCACCATGGAGCTCTTCATCGCAGCACCGACTTCGTCGGTCTTCTTGCTCCATACTTCGACGACTCTTCTGTATCTTTCGTCATCGGTCATGAGGCCGCGGCGGAAGAAGCGTTTGATCTGTTCGACTTTTTCATCGCCGTCTTCCAGGATCTTATCCTTTTCCGGTGGTACAGCGACATCGTAAATGCCGATGGAAATACCAGAGATCAAAGCGTAGTGGAAGCCGAGGGCTTTCACGGAGTCGAGCAGGTCGCCGGTCGCCTTGAATCCGAGTTTCTTGAAGCAGTCATTGACGAGCTTGCCCATCTGCTTCTTTCCGATAGTGACGCCGAGACCATTGTTTTCGACGGTATAGGTATTGCCGTTTTCATCAAGGCGCTTTTCATGACGCTTGTAGAAGAAACGCAGTTCTCTCGGGATCGCATAGTTGAAGATCAGGCGGCCCGGGGTGGTGATGACAAGATCATCATCAGATTCATTGAATCCATCCGGACGATCTTCCTTCGGGATGAAGACCTTGATGAAATCATGGATCTTGATCTGATGCAGGTTGTAAGCCAGCATGACTTCGTCATAGCCGGTGTAAGCGCGAAGCTTGGAGGTGTCCATCTCATCTTCGGCTTTCTTCCACTGCTTCATGACATCGAATTTCGCCTTCGGATTTTCTTTCTTTTCTTCGTCGGTGAAATCGACCTTCGTATCGTTGGCAGTCTGTACGATGGTGAGGTAGTAAGAGCCGAGGATCATATCCTGCGAAGGAATAGCGACTGGCTTGCCGTCCTTTGTGGACAGGATGTTATTGATGGAGAGCATCAGGGTGCGTGCTTCAGCCTGTGCTTCGACGGACAGCGGCAGATGGCAGGCCATCTGGTCACCGTCAAAGTCGGCGTTGTAGCCTGGGCATACAAGCGGATGCAGCTTGATCGCGCGGCCTTCCCAGAGGATCGGTTCAAAAGCCTGGATACCGAGTCTGTGCAGTGTCGGTGCGCGGTTCAGAAGGACCGGGTGTTCTTTGATGACATCGCCAAGGACTTCCCAGACTTCCGGAGCGAGCTTATCGACCTTCTTGCGTGCTGCCTTGAGGTTGCTTGCTACGCCTCTCTTGATAAGTTCATGCATAATGAACGGCTTGAAGAGTTCGATCGCCATTTCCTTCGGCAAACCGCACTGATACATTTTGAGCTCCGGTCCGACGACGATAACGGAACGGCCGGAGTAGTCGACACGTTTGCCGAGAAGGTTCTGACGGAAACGGCCCTGCTTGCCCTTCAGCATGTCGGAGAGGGATTTCAGCGGACGGTTGCCCGGGCCGGAGACGGCGCGTCCGCGACGGCCGTTATCGATCAGGGCATCGACAGCTTCCTGCAGCATACGTTTTTCGTTTCTGATGATGATTTCCGGAGCACCGAGTTCCAGAAGTCTCTTCAGACGGTTGTTTCTATTGATGACGCGGCGATAAAGGTCATTCAGGTCGGAGGTGGCGAAACGGCCGCCATCGAGCTGGACCATCGGGCGCAGATCCGGAGGGATGACCGGCAGGACAGAGAGGATCATCCATTCCGGCTTGTTGCCGGAGTGCAGGAAGGCTTCGACTTCCTCAAGACGACGGATGCATCTGACCTTGCGCTGACCGCTGCCCTCTTCGATCTCTTTCTGCAGTGCTTTTTCCAGCTTCGGCAGATCGAGCTCTTTCAGCAGGTACTGGATCGCTTCGGCCCCCATCTGTGCTTTGAATGCTTTCTTGCCATAGGCAGCTACGGCATCCTGATATTCCTGTTCATTCAGGACCTGGCACTTGGACAGGTTCGTATCGCCCGGATCGAGGACGATATAAGCTGCAAAGTACAGGACTCTTTCGAGCTGGCGAGGAGAGATCTCAAGGATGAGGCCGATACGGGACGGTGTACCCTTGAAGTACCAGATATGGGAAACCGGGCAGGCCAGAGAAATATGGCCCATGCGTTCACGGCGGACCTTGGAGGAGGTGACTTCGACGCCGCACTTGTCGCAGATGGTGCCTCTGTAACGCATCTTTTTGTACTTGCCGCATTTGCATTCCCAGTCTTTGGTCGGTCCGAAAATCTTTTCACAGAAGAGGCCGTCGGTTTCTGCCTTCAGGGTTCTGTAATTGATGGTTTCCGGCTTCGTCACTTCCCCGTGAGACCATTCAAGGATCTTTTCCGGAGAAGCGATACCGATCTTCATGGAATCAAATTCATTTACATCTAACAATTGATTAGCGCTCCTTTCCGGAATCAGTCATCCTGGCTGTCATTCGTAAAGCCAAGTTCTGTATCAAGATCAGTTTCACCAAAGCCGGCTTCTACGGGAGCCTGTGCATTGGCTTCTGCTTCGAGTGTATCATTGAAGGATGCGACATCATCGCCGGCGTTTTCGATAGCACCATTCATGTGGCTTTCCATGTCGTTTCTGGAATCGGAAACGGCATCATCACCTTCCATGGCTTCTTTCAGTTCATCTTTATGCCATGGCTGTCCGCCGCCGTAGCCCTGTTCCAGATCGCTTTCATCGAGCTCTTTCAGGACGACTTCATCGCCATTTTCATTCAGGATACGGACGTCGAGACCGATGGACTGGAGTTCCTTCATGAGGACCTTGAAGGATTCCGGTACGCCCGGACTCGGGATGTTTTCGCCCTTGACGATCTTTTCATAGGCTTTGACACGGCCGATGACATCATCGGACTTCACAGTCAGGATTTCCTGCAGCGTGTAAGCCGCGCCGTAGGCTTCCAGAGCCCAGACTTCCATTTCACCGAAACGCTGGCCGCCGAACTGTGCCTTGCCGCCCAGTGGCTGCTGGGTAACGAGGGAGTATGGGCCGGTGGAGCGGGCATGGATCTTATCATCGACGAGATGATGGAGCTTCAGCATGTATTTCCAGCCGATCGTGACCTGATTATCCAGTTTTTCACCGGTACGGCCATCATAGAGGTCCGTCTTCGCACCGGCCGGAAGGCCTGCTGCCTTCAGGGTCGCTGCGAGGTCTTCATCTCGGCAGCCGTCGAAGACCGGGGTCGCGATATGGATACCGGACTCGGTCGGTTCCGGCATGCCGTATTTTTCGAAATCATAGCCGCAGTCGATGAGGCGCTGCTTCATTTCTTCATACTTCGGAGAGCCGACACCGGCTGCCATTGCCGCATGGATCTCTTCGCCGAGCATGTGGCAGGCCCAGGAAAGATGGATTTCCAGGATCTGGCCGATGTTCATTCGGGACGGTACGCCCAGTGGGTTCAGTACCAGATCGACCGGACGGCCATCCGGGGTGAACGGCATATCTTCGACAGGCATGATGCGGGAGCATACGCACTTGTTGCCGTGACGGCCTGCCATTTTATCGCCTTCACGGATCTTACGTTTCTGCGCGATGTAGACGCGGACGAGCTTGTTCACGCCCGGTGCCAGCTCATCACCGTTTTCACGGGTGAAGACCTTGACATCGACGACCTTGCCGAATTCGCCGTGCGGCACACGCAGGGAGGTATCACGGACTTCTCTTTCTTTGTCACCGAAGATCGCACGCAGCAGGCGCTCTTCCGGCGTCAGCTCCGTCTCGCCCTTCGGGGTGACCTTGCCGACCAGGATATCGCCAGGACGGACGTCAGCGCCGACCATGATGATGCCGTTTTCGTCGAGGTATTTGACAGCGTCTTCCGAAACAGAAGACAGCTGACGGGTGATCTCTTCCTCGCCCAGCTTGGTATCGCGGGCATCGCATTCATATT
Source organism: Dialister sp. (assembly GCA_003447275.1). Lineage (GTDB taxonomy): Bacteria > Bacillota > Negativicutes > Veillonellales > Dialisteraceae > Dialister. Next base: position 9,116 of record DLZS01000054.1, on the reverse strand, counting down.
CTTCGATGTGAATGGAGGTGTACAGGTCATCCTTGCAGAGACGTTCGGAGATCAGAACGGCGTCTTCGTGGTTGTACCCTTCCCAAGATACGAAAGCTACAAGTACATTGTGGCCGAGGGCGAGTTCGCCGCCATCGGTCGCCATGCCGTCTGCCAGCGTGTCTCCTGCTTCCACGCGGTCACCCTTGGATACGATCGGGTGCTGGTTGATGCAGGTGGACTGGTTGGAACGCATGAATTTGATGATGTCGTAGGTGTCAAGCTCGCCGTTCTCTGCGCGAACGATGATCTGGCGGCCCGTGACTCTTTCGACAGTGCCGGCACGCTTAGCGAGGATGCAGACACCGGAGTCCTGACCAGCGACCCATTCCATGCCGGTGCCGACGAGCGGTGCTTCCGGACGCAGAAGCGGTACAGCCTGACGCTGCATGTTCGCACCCATCAGAGCTCGGTTCGTATCATCGTGTTCGAGGAATGGAATGAGGGAGGTACCGATGGAGACGACCTGCTTCGGAGATACGTCCATCAGCACGACTTCTTCCGGTTCCGCTTCGAGTACGTCTGGGCCGCGGCGGCTCGCTACATTTTTATGAACGAAATGACCTTCTGCATCGAGCGGTTCGCTCGCCTGCGCGATGATCTTATCTTCTTCGATATCAGCGGTGACATATTCACACTTGTCAGTGACAGTGTGGGTCTTTTCATCGATCAGACGGTACGGTGTCTCGATGAGACCGTACTTGTTGATGACGCCGTAGTTGGACAGAGAGGAGATCAAGCCGATGTTCGGACCTTCAGGGGTTTCTACCGGGCACATACGTCCATAGTGGGAGTAATGTACGTCGCGGACTTCGAAGCCTGCACGCTCACGAGAAAGACCGCCAGGTCCCAGAGCGGAAAGACGACGCTTATGCGTAAGTTCTGCCAACGGGTTCGTCTGGTCCATGAACTGAGACAGCTGGGAGCTGCCGAAGAATTCCTTGATAGCAGCTACGACCGGGCGGATATTGACGAGCGCCTGTACGCTCATCTTATCCTGGTCCTGGGTGGTCATTCTCTCGCGAACCACTCTTTCCATACGGGTGAGACCGATACGGAACTGGTTCTGCAGGAGCTCACCGACGCAGCGGACGCGACGGTTGCCCAGATGGTCGATGTCATCACTCTTGCCATAGCCCTGCATCATGTTCAGGAGATAGTCAATGCAGGCGATGATATCACAGATCTCCAGCGTGCGGTAATTGTCTTCGCGGTTGCCGGAAGAGCAGATCACCTTGACCGGAGTGCCATCATCCTTCTGGGTCATCACTTCGACCTGATCGAAGGAAGAGAATACACCGCTTTCTTCGATTCTTGCGATGGCTTCTTCATCGATGGTGCTGTTGCCTTCGATGACCACTTCACCCGTTTCCATATTGACGATCGGGCCTTCGGTCTTGTGTCCGAGGAGACGGTTCTTCCAAGCCAGCTTCTTATTCAGTTTGTAACGGCCGACCTTCGCGAGATCATAACGGCGCGGATCAAAGAAGAAATTATGGAGAAGGGTCGTACCACTATCTTCGGTAGCCGGTTCGCCCGGGCGGAGCTTGTGATAGATCTCGATCAGAGCAGCCTTTTTGTCCGTGGTGCTGTCTTTCTCCAGCGTCTTTTCGATGTGGATATCATGGTCGAAAAGCTCCAGGATCTCTTCGTTGGAAGAGTAGCCCAGCGCACGGATGAGGACAGTGACCGGCATCTTACGGTTACGGTCGATACGGACGGAAACGGAGCCTGCCGGATCCGATTCCAGCTCGATCCACGCACCGCGGTTCGGGATCAGCTGCGCGGTATAGATTTCCTTGTCAAAAGCATCTCTTTCGCGCTTGTAGTATACGCCGGGGGAACGAACCAGCTGGGATACGATGACACGCTCGGCACCATTGATGATGAATGTACCCGTATCCGTCATGACCGGGAAATCTCCCATGAACAGATCGTGCTCTTTCAGCTCGCCGGTTTCCTTGTTTTCCAGACGCGTCTTCACGTACAGCGGAGCGGAGTAGTTCACATCCTTCGCCTTGCACTGTTCGATATTGTACTTGCCCTTGCCGAAATAGAAATCGCCAAAGTGCAGCGCCCATTTCTTAGCGCTGTCCTCGATAGGAGAAATATCTGCGAAAACATCCTTCAGCCCTTCCTTGCAGAACCATTCATACGACTTCGTCTGCAGATCGAGCAAATGGGGCATCTTCAGTACTTCCTGCGATCTGGCATAGGTGTATCTCTTTTTCTTCCCTACCACGACAGGTCTGAACATCTTGCTGTTCGGCATTCCTTGCCTCACCCTTTCATAAAAAAAACATGGCTTTTTTCCTCCCGGAAAAAAGAAGCAGGAAATCGAACCAATCATCGAGTCCCTGCCTGCCTCCGGAAGCATTACACAACCTTATTATATACACTCTACTAAAAGAACCGTTGCGAATAAAAATTATATCACACAAAGTCAATATCCGCAATGATTCTCACGAAAACCCACATAAAGATTTCTTCTATAATGCATATTGTTTATTTTCTTTTATAGAAATTATCATACGCTATATAAAAGTTTTTATGCGTCAATTTTTCTATTGACTTTTCCAGGATCTTCGTTCCGGCTTATTCTAGCATTGTGCTCTGAAAAATGCAAGGGGATCGGCGGCCAGTGAGCGATGACGATTCGCCAAGAAGAGGTGCTGATCTTCACGGAGGAGTGTTTGCAAAAAAAGCGCCTCTCATCTAATTTGCTCACCGATACCCCGAGTAAGCATTCGCATTTCATATTGGCAAATCAAAAACGGAAAGCGCATAATGAATGAAACGATTCACCCCGTCACTTCACAACAAGGAGATCCCATGGAAAAAGAAAAGAGAACGATCAAGAAAAGAAAAGGCTTCATGCTTTTAGAGCTCATCATCGTCGTCGCTATCATCGGCATCCTTGCCGCCGTTGCCATCCCGAACCTCGTCGGCATGACCGACGAAGCAAAAGTTGCCAAGATCCAGTCTGATCTTTCCACCATCGGCACCGCCATGGAAGTCTACCACGTCAAGAAAGGCGGCACCTACCCCGCCGATCTCTCCACTCTCGCAGGCGATAACGGCTATCTGAAAAAAGTCCCCGAACCGCCCACGGGTGCCGGTGCTTATACCGTAGGAAGCAAAGGCGAAGTCACCTGCACCTTTAATGGCGTCACCTACTCCTCCTTCGGCACATCGACGGAAAGCACGACCAGTGATACAGGGAAATAATCCACGCACAAAAGCGCGCCCTCACACTGATATGATCCCCCCTAAAGCAGACAACGTAAATAACCAAACTGCTTTAGGGGATTTTTAATGTCCAAATGAAACGCCGTGATCCCGGAGCGCAGGAAGTAGCGTATGGAGTACCGTGTTTCCCGTTTTCCGATGCCCTCCCGTTTCTTATTGACCGCAAACGAAAAAGATTTCTCGCTTGCGCTCGAAATGACAGTATGGGAAAGCTATGCAGGGACATAGCTCTCCCTCCTTCCTATGGAAGGAGGTGCCCCGAAGGGGCGGAGGTTGGCTCACACAGCGGAATAAAAAGGAATGGGTAAGGAGCATTTTCTCATATCGCCTTCCCAAGCACAGGGCGCGCTTTCGTGTGTGATTGACAGCTGATAAGCCTGCGTGCCTTGCAGGAAAGACCACTCTGCAGGAAAGACCACTCTCCCGTAACACAAACTGGTAACTGGTGGCTACAGAGCAAATGACCTGCCCTCCCATAAAACGGCAGCGCCCCCGATGCGGATGACATACCAGCAAGCAAAAAAACACCAGCCATAAAGACTGGTGTTTTTGCTTGCCATAGTAGGTCTTCAAAAACAACTAGATGGATGCTATTGGAATAAATAGAGAAGAGTCTTATCTCGGATAGCCTCCCTATGCACAAGAAAAGGCCCAGACTTTATCTGAGCCTTTTCGAAGCCTCCAGGGAAATGATTATTTAGCCTGTTTTGCTTCCAGTTCTTCGATCTTCTTCTGCTGCTGATTCATCTTGTCCTGCATAGCACCGATCATTGCGTACAGGTCAGCCGTGGTAAGACCAGCTTCCGTGTGCTTACCGGATTTACCGATTTTGAAGGTCACACCGACATTGTAAGCGTTATCACCGCTGGTCAAGGTCGTTCCCATGCTCAGCATGACATTTCTGTTCGGACGGTAGAATGCACCCAGAGCAAATGCATTCTCGCCTTTATAAAAACCACCTGCGGCAGCAATGTCGAATTTATTGTCCGGATCATAGTCCAGTGGGTGAAGTGCAGCCAGAGCGGATGCCTTGGCGATGCCCTTATTCGCATCGGATTCCACCTGATTGATGCGGCTGTTCAGCACATTATCGCCTGCAATGCGTGCTGCTGCTTCATTATCGATGTTGCTCTGCAGCTTCGTGTCTGCGTCTTTGCGTGCTGTTGCTTCTGCATCGATGTTAGTCT
>DLZS01000054.1:3929-4320 GCA_003447275.1 Dialister sp. | reverse complement strand
GCTGCTGCTTCTGCATCGATGTTGTTCTGCAGCTTCGTGTCTGCGTCTTTGCGTGCTGTTGCTTCTGCATCGATGTTGTTCTGCAGCTTCGTGTCTGCGTCTTTGCGTGCTGTTGCTTCTGCATTGATATTTTCCTGCAGCTTCGTGTCTGCATCTTTGCGATCTTTTACTTCGTTTTCGATAGCAACTTTGTTTTTATCGATGTTAGCGGTATTGTTTTCGATACGGCTGTTCAGATATTTATGTTGCTCATCTGCTTCTGCTTTGTTTGCTTTGATTGCATCAGTGTTAGCTTTGATTGCATCTTTGTTAGCTTTGATTGCTGCGCCGTTTGCTTTGATGGATTCATCTTGTGCTTTGTTTTTGTTGTCTTGAGCGTCCAGCTGCTCTT
>DLZS01000054.1:3404-3661 GCA_003447275.1 Dialister sp. | reverse complement strand
GTTCAGCTTCTTATCAGCATCTTTGCGAGCTGCTGCTTCGTTCTCGATAGCAACTTTGTTTTTATCGATGTTAGCAGTGTTGTTTTCAGTACGGCTGTTCAGATATTTATGTTGCTCATCTGCTTCTGCTTTGTTTGCTTTGATTGCATCAGCGTTAGCTTTGATTGCGTCTTTGTTAGCAGCGATAGCCTGGCCGTTTGCTTTGATGGAAGCATCTTGTGCTTTGTTTTTGCCGTCTTGAGCGTCCAGCTGCTCTT
>DLZS01000054.1:0-3149 GCA_003447275.1 Dialister sp. | reverse complement strand
GTTCAGCTTCTTATCAGCATCTTCACGAGCTGCTGCTTCTGCTTTATCAGCATCAATGCGTGCATTTTTCTCTTGGGTAATCTTATCATCTAAGATTAAGCTGTCATATTTACGAGCTTTTTCTTCATTTTTAATTGCTTCTTGATTTGCTTTGATATCTTCGCCAAGTTTGTTGTCAGCTTCTACGCGTGCATTTTTCTCTTGGGTAATCTTATCTCCCAAGATTAAGCTGTCATATTTACGAGCTTTTTCTTCGTTTTTAATTGCTTCTTGATTTGCTTTGATATCTTCGCCAAGTTTGTTGTCAGCTTCTACGCGTGCATTTTTCTCTTGGGTAATCTGTTCACCCAAGTTTAATTCAGCAACTGTACGTGCATTTCTTTCTTGCGTAATTGCATCTTGACGATCTTTTACTTCTTTGTCAATAGCAGTTTTGTTAGCATCGATTCTGTCGCCAAGTTTGTTGTCAGCTTCTTCGCGTGCATTTTTCTCTTGAGTAATCTATTCACCCAAGTTTAATTCAGCAACTGTACGTGCATTTCTTTCTTGCGTAATTGCATCTTGACGATCTTTTACTTCTTTATCAATTGCTTTTTTGTTAGCAGAGATATTTTCTGCATTTTTAGCAATGTTTGCTTTATTGGTACCAATGTTTGCTTCATTGGTACCAACTTCAGCATTAATTGCTTGGCCATCTTTATAGCTCAGTACTTTATCCCAATCGCCATATATTGTTTCTACATCTACTGCAGAACCAATTTCAGCAGCCAATGCATCATTTGCAACAAAACCAACGCCACCCAATACTAAGCTAAGTGCTACAGCTTTTGCCAACATCTTTTTCATTGATGAACCCCTCTTTTCTCCTAAATTTTAATAAAATTCGCCAAACCGGTCAAGGCTACCGATTTCAACGTTTACTGTAGATATTTTACCACTTTCATTATCAATAATACAAGTCAATATACGGAAAATTTTATGTATACACAGAGGTCTTTAACCTGAGAGTTTAAATTCATTTTTTTGGCTTTTGTCCGATTTATCTTAAACCCTTACCCTTTTTCACCTTATAATACAAATTAAGACAATTTATTGTGATTATAATTTTACAAGCTTGACGTAAAAGCAAACTCAGCTTTCGCACACACTTCTATCTATTTTTTCTCCTGTAATTGGTAAAAGCTCCTGTTTTATTCATTACTTTTCACGCCAATAAAAAAGCGTACATACTCGCAAGTCATATGTACGCTTCATTTTTAAACTGTCAGTTTAACACTTGTAAATTTATTATTTTTTCGGAGTAATCGCCAGTACGCGTACCGGCAGGCCGGTCGCTCCTTCAATACGCGGCTAGGCAGCAACAAGCTATGCTCCCGCAGGTGCCACACGGTCCAGGTTCTGCAGCACTTCAATCTGCAGCTTATCCTTGCCCAGCACATAGCGCTCGCACGCCAAATCTCCTGCCTTGGCAGCCTCTGCCGAAGCATCGGTATCCAGTGTTTCGTGACCATTGGCTGCAGCGTTGCGTTCTTCATAAATATATTGCAGCGCCGGCAAGGACCAGCCGGGGAAGTTTTCGCTGCCGTCTGCAGCAATACCGCTCAGTTTATCCATATCTAGCCAGTTTTTATACCAGTCGGTACGCAGTGCCACAAAAAGGCGCCGTCGGGAATAGGTCCATATTCTGCCTCATAAGCCTTGATATCCTCCACCGTTACGGCGTAATGCACATCCTCTGCAACCTTGGCGGTGATATCAATCACGCACAAGGGAAACAGCATCTGCTGTGCGCCGAATGCTTCGGATAAAGGCATATACTTAACAAAGTGACCGGGAAACTTTATCCCAGCTGTCTTTCATGCCATGGTCACCCTATCCGCCCCTGCGGGGCACCTTCCCCTAGAGGGGAAGGCTACGATACGAGAATACCATCCTCTAAAAAGGCGGCACACCACCCTTGTGAACCTATCCGCTCCCCAAGTACCGTCATCCCGAGCGCAGCCCTCGATCTTTATTGCACGGCCGCCATAGGCACACATGCGCCCTCACTCAAACGACACCTTGGTGCTTCCTTTTCTGCCTTTTCCTTCACCCACGGTTTACCGGTCTGCAAGAAAGATCCCTCCACTTCAGCCCTCATGACACGCATGAAAGACGATCGTCTCACATCCTCTTTCATACCGCTGAGTAGAGTTGTGCCTCTCCGAGGCACTCTATCCTGCGCCTTCGGCGCGCCCCTTCTCCAAGGGGCTACTCGTATCATCGGAGTGACTGGTAACTAATGACTAGTGACTAAAAGCCACTTTCGGGCATCGACCAATAAAAAAGCGGCGAAGCCGCCTCCTTGAGAACTGTTCCCTTCCCCCGTATCGTCATCCCGAGCGCAGCCGAGGGATCTTTATTGCACGGCCGCCATATGCACACATGCACTCTCACTCAAACGACACCTTGGTGCTTCCTTTTTCGCCTTTCCCTCGCTCACGGTCTACCGGTCTGCGAAAAGGATCGTCTCACATCGTCTTTCATACCGCTGCGTAGAGTTGTGCCTCTTCGAGGCACTCTATCCTGCGCCTTCGGCGCGGGCCGTTTAGCCTCACAGGAAGGCGCCTTAATGGGCAGGCTAGGCGCCTCTTTGGATTAGGCCAAACTCGGAAGTCCCTCTGCGGGACTTCCGTCTCCAAGGGCCTACTCGTATCGTAATATAACACCGCTAGTTCCAAAACACGCAACGTATCTCCCAGATGAGAGCTCTTCCGCCCTCGCGTATCGTCATCCTGAGCGGACGAAAACGCCCTATGTGAGAAAAACCCCAGCCAGAACAAGTGGGGACTGAGCCGAAGGATCTCATGCCACGCATGTGAGACGATTCTTTCCCTCGTATCGTAGGAGTGACTAGTGACTGGTGACTTAAATGCCACTTCCGGGCATCGCCCAATAAAAAAGGCGGCGATGCCGCCACCCCAACCTTGAACCAAATGAAGACAAAGTAAAAAGCTCAACCTTTCGGTTGAGCTTTTAGTTAATCAGCAGCTTGTTCCTCCCGGCGATTCCAGCCAGCCGAGACTATCTTTTTAAAGGCAAGCAAAAAGGACATCTTTGCAGATGTCCTTTTCATTTAATCAGCAACTTCCTATCCTCCCGGGCCGCTT
>DLZS01000114.1:20894-25191 GCA_003447275.1 Dialister sp. | reverse complement strand
CAAGCGAGGCTTTCAAACGGAATCAAAGGGCGACCCGCCCCGCGGGCTAACCCTGAACCTTGAACCCATCAACCTGCACCCTAAATCATTTGACACCCGAGCGGTCTTCGCCGTACAATAGACATACTATAAAGGAGGAATAGCATGTCTGTTGTCAGCCGTTGGCTGCTTTTTTTAGTGGCTTTATGGATCCAATCTGCCGGCATCGTACTGGTGGTGAAAAGTTTTCTCGGGACTTCTCCGATCTCCAGTTTGCCCTATGTCATGAGCGAGACATTTCCCTTCACGTTCGGGGAGACGACCTTTACGGTCAATATGGTCTTCCTTTTGGGACAGATGCTGATATTGAAAAAGAAATTCCCGAAGGTGCAGCTGCTGCAGGCGCCCATGACGATGATTTTTGCAGCCTTCATCGACCTCTGCATGCAGGCTTTCGGAAACATCACGCCGGATGCTTACTGGCAAAAGCTTATCACTCTTTTCCTCGGTGCGTCTATGGTTTCTCTGGGTGTGGCACTTCAGGGCATCGCAGACGTCCTGAAGCTTCCTGGAGAGGGACTCGTCTATACCGTTTCCGACACCTATCACCTAGACTTCGGCAAGGTCAAGATCGCAAACGATGGGATCCTCGTGACGCTCGCCATCTGTCTCTCCTATGTGGAAATCGGGAGCATTGAGGGTGTCCGTGAAGGCACGCTGATTTCCGTCTTCATCACCGGAATCATCGCCCGCTTCTTCCTCCGCCACCTGAGCGGCTGGGAAGAGGGGAGACGCGTGCTGCGGATCGGGTAGAGGAGGTGTCCTTGTCGTTTTACCTCCTATGTTTAGGGAAACACTGATCAAATAAGTACAATGTCTTAAAACTTGGGTTTGAACGTTGCTGGGAAAAAATGTTTGAAGAGAGAGGGAAAAATATAGATATTGAAACGGTTTGTGATCGCTGCCGTTATCGTAAATTCTGCTCATCTTGTAACCCTAAATTGAAGTATGAGAATGGAAATTCGGGAAAACCTTCAAATAGAGATTGCTATAGGGCACATATTTTAAAACGAATGGTGGAGGGACCATGGAGGCCAAATTCCGAAATATAAGGAAAATAGTTCAGCATTTGAAGCATCCCTATCGACTCTTTTTCTATTTGGCTCTATTAGGCATTATATACATGGTTTTAGATATAGTGGAACCCGTGCTGGCTGGACATATAATGGACGCGCTCTTGTCAAATGAAGTAAAAACAGAAATTTGGCAGCTTGGGCTTTTATGGCTCGCTATTTTTATTCTGAAATATGCAGTAAGTTACGAGAAGATGCGGATCGGCTTATTCTCTATGCTCTCTGGAATGGAAAATATACAACTTTCAATTTTTCAGACTATTTTATCAGCACCTTTGGCATTTTTTAACCAGTTTTCTGTTGGCTACCTTATGGCAAGGCAAACTGATGATGTTTTCAACTTAGAAGGAATGATGCCTCATCATTTAGTGGAAGGACTTTTAGCCATTGCAGAATCTTTTATTATTTTATCCTGTATGTTTTATTTAAATGTATGGCTTGGAATTGGTGCGGTTCTGTTGAAATGTCTGGATTTGTTCAGCAATTTTTATTTTCCCTTAAAACAATTATATAAGGAGCATAATGAAGCAAGAGCTATTACTTCGAGTGAGCTGCAGGATGTTTTGAAAAATATTTTGATGATTAAAGCAGCTGGAAAGGAAAAAGAAGAAAGTCAGCGCTTTCAGGAATGCTTGAAACAGTATTATGGTACCTGGAACAAACGGGACGAAATCAATTATATTCGTTCATTGCTCACGCGTATGTCAGAAGATGCCAGCTATATGATTATCATTGTTCTAGGCGGAGTATCGATGTATTACGGAAAGATGACGATAGGGGAAATCACCGCATTCCTGCTGTTTTATAAAAAATTGAGCAGTGCTTTTGTAGGGGCAGTTCCCTTAATACCTTTGTTCAAAATTGGGGAAGGTGCCATGGAGCGAGTCGATGAGTTGAAACGACATATTCCCGAGGGAAAGACATCTGATGATGAAAAGGGGCAGATGGAGAGTAGAGGGAAAATTGAACTGCAGAATGTAAAATTCAGCTATAACAATCAGCGTATACTCCAAGGAGTTTCCATGTCATTTAAACCAGGGGAAATCACCGCTATTGTAGGGAAAAGTGGAGCAGGAAAGTCAACTATTATCAAGCTTTTGCTTGGACTTTATCAAGTGGAGGATGGGAAAATTCTATGGAATGGAAAGGATGTAAACCAGATAAACGGACAGTCGATGAGATCTCTAATTTCGTATATCCCACAAGACGCGCCGCTATTTCATAGAACTTTACGTGAAAATATTTTATATGAAGCGCCTGAAAGTGTGAGTGATGAAGATGTTTCTAAAGTGATTGCTCGAACGGGCATTCAGGAAATGCAAAAAAGATTTGAACAAAAAGAGAAGGCTTGGAACTTAGAAACAACGGTGTCTGGTGGTGAACGGCAGCGTATCAATTTAGCCAGGGCCTTGTTGAAGAATGGGAGCATTTATATTTTTGATGAGGCTACATCAGCGTTGGATACAGAAACGGAGAAAATAGTACAACAGACGTTACGAGAATTATCAAGGACCAAAGTAGTTATTATTATTTCGCACAGGCTGTCTTCTGTTAGAAAAGCAGACAAGATTTATGTGCTTGACGAAGGAAGCGTGCAAGAAAATGGCTCTCATGAAGAACTTATGAAAAAGAAAGGGAGATATTACCGTTTATTTGAAGAGCAGGTGAAAAAGAATGACGAAAAGCAGATTACTGGTTGATTATGAAATTGTAGAAATGAGTGGCACGAAATTGGCGATTTTTAAAAATGGCGGGGAAGATGTCTACGTTGTAAATAATGAAACAGCTTATATCCTGAACTTGCTACCAGAAATATGATCAAGCAAAAAGAGATTCCGAAAATCGGAATCTCTTTTTGCTTTTGGGAAACTATTTCAATTCGATGGCAGAAGAGATCTTCGTCTCCTTCTCTGCTTCTTCGTCCTTGCCTACACAGTAGGAGGCGAAGAGAGAGCCGGACACATTGTGCCAGACGGAGAAGATCGCGCCTGCGATGCCGCCGGCCGCAGTGAAGTACATGAGAGCCAGCGTGGAAGCCAGACCGGAATTCTGCATGCCGACCTCGATGGTCATCGCGCGGGTCTGTGCCTTATTGAGACCGAAGCGGCGGGCACAGAAATGACCGAGCAGCATGCCGCAGAGGTTATGCAGGATGACGACGGCGAGGATCACAAGGCCGTTGTCAAGGATGGTGCGGCCGGAGAGGGAGACCACGCAGCCGACCGTGATGATGACGACCAACGCTGAGAACATCGGCATGATCGTATTCACCTTCTTCACCTGACGCGGGAAGAAATAGTTGATGCCGACACCGATGAGCAGCGGCAGGAGCACCATCTTCACGATGGACATCATCATGGACATGAAATCGATATCGACCCAGGCACCGGCAATGAGCCACACTAGGAATGGCGTGACAAATGGCGCAAGGATGGTATTCACCATCGTCATGGATACAGAAAGAGCGACGTCGGCTTTGGCGATGTAGGAAATGACATTCGAAGCCGTGCCGCCGGGGCAGCAGCCGACCAGGACGACGCCGATCGCGATTTCCGGCGGAAGGGCGAAGAGATGAATCAGTGCGAAAGCAGCGGCTGGCATGATGATGAACTGCAGCACCGTGCCGATCGCTACATTCTTCGGCTGCTTGAATACATTCTTGAAATCACCGGGGGTGAGGCTCATGCCCATGCCGAACATGATGATACCGAGCAGCGTCGGGATCTTCGGGGCGAATGGCTTCATCACTTCCGGCCAGAAAATACTGAAAATGCCGATCAGCACGACGCCGATGGACATGTATTTCGTACAAAAACGAACGATGAGAGAAAGCATAGAGTAGCTCCTTTTCCAAAAGGGTTCAGGGTTAGCTCATGGGACGTGCCGTCCCTTGGTTGTTTGCGAAAAAGGGAGAGCGGGTTCTATAGGTTCAGAGGGTTCAACGGGGGCGGTGCGGCGCATAAAAATAATGAAGCGCCGCGGAGTTTTGATAGCGCTTCGCGCCGTCGTCATTTCGAGCGTAGCCGAGAAATCTCTATGGCAGAGCGCTCATTGCCTGATGTGAGACAGCACCAAGACATCGTTTCCCCTCAGTGCATACACGCTGATTTCCGCAGTGCAGTAGAGATCGAGGGCTACGCTCGGGATAACGATGCCGGAGAATCCCAGTCACTAGTCACTAGTCA
>DLZS01000114.1:10884-20633 GCA_003447275.1 Dialister sp. | reverse complement strand
TCACTAGTCACTCCTAATCCCCACACCCCAAAACGAATTATCCCAGAATGACGTTATCGATGAGTCTTGTCTTGCCGAAACGGACGGCGAGGGCGAGGAGGACCTGGCCTTCGATCGTTTCACCGACTTCCGGAAGGCCCGGCATGCCGTACATTTCTACATAGTCGATATCGCTCATCGGTTCGGCTTCGATTTCCTTCGTCACCTGATCGATCAGCTTCTGCTTATTTCTTTCACCAGCTTCGAAGGCTTCCTTTGCATGGGAAAGGCTTCTCGAGAGGACGAGAGCCGCGGTGCGCTCTTCCTTGGAAAGATAGACATTTCTGGAAGACTTCGCAAGGCCGTCTGCTTCACGGACGATCGGCATCAGGCGGAGCTCCACATTCATGAAGAGGTCTTCCACCATGCGCTGAAGCACCTGCGTCTGCTGAGCATCCTTCAAACCATAGTAAGCACGGTCGCATTCCGTCAGATTGAAGAATTTCGTGCAGACAGTCGCTACGCCGCGGAAATGGATCGGGCGTGTGCGTCCGCAGAGGACCTTCGTGATCGGGCCGGTGACTTCCACCCATGTCATATCCTTATGCGGATACATTTCAGCGGGAGACGGTGCGAAGAGAAGATCTGCGCCGGCGGCTTCTGCGACCTTCGCATCGGCTTCGAGCGTTCTCGGATATGCTTCGTAGTCTTCGTTCGGTCCGAACTGGGTCGGATTCACAAAGACAGAAGTGATGACAAAATCATTTTCCTTGCGAGCGGCCTGAATCAGGGATGCATGTCCTTCATGAAGTGCTCCCATGGTGGTCACAAGACCGATGGATCTCCCATCCTTCTTGCACTGGTGGACGTACTCTTTCAGCTCTTTGATGGTGTGGATGACTTTCATAGTAGATTCCTTCCCGGAAGCAGGGCTTCCCGTCAAATGCTTGGGTGAGTGCGGATCTTTCCATCAAAAAAACCGCACCCAAAATGAATGCGGTTTCAGAAGCATGCCTCCTGCAGTCAGCGCTGGCTGCTATGCACAGAAGGGCAAATAAAAAATACATCCCAGAGGGATGCATCCTGATTTGAAATCTCTGCATTCGTCTCGGTTATAAAAATCCAAGCGATATTAAAGTTTGACAGATAGGAAATCAATGCAGCGCCCATTGGCCTTCTCTCGATACAGCTCAGCTGATACTGCTCGAATGGCCGGGGCTTTTTGCTGCCGTCCTGATTTCTTTCAGACTCCCTTCGGGATATCCATAGAGCATGGGCGGATCTCACGTTTCTGTCAGAGAAAGAATACTCTATCAGGGGGGGATTGTCAAGAGGAAGGAGATTGAATGCCCATGATGGCCTGCTGGACCTATTATTAGCACACACGTCTGTATAGATAATTAAAAATGATAGAATACTGAATTCATCTGCGCAAAGAACTAGAGATGATAAAAGAAATATTTCTACAGATAAAAATAAATATTAAAAAATACTTGAAAAATAGAGGATATTCATGTAGTATTATTGAGGATATTCATGTAGTATTAAAACAATCATGACGAACATTTTAAAACCATGATCTTTTGCTTGGCCCAAAGGGCGATGAGCGTTCTATCTCTCCAGCCGTCGAAACACGGACAGACGGGCGGGGGAGTGGAATAGATTTTCTGTTTCTATGAAGTAGGAAGAAAGGAGGGAGAGATGAGGAAGATCGTTTTAGCCTGCCTGTTTCTGCTCGGGCTTTGTTTCCTGCCGTTTGCCCATGCATCGGCGGCGACACAGTCATCGGATACCATGATATTGGAATGGCGAGCAGAGAAGGCGTGGATCGACAAGGGCGACCTCTGCCTGCGTGGGACATTCACGAATAAGAGAAAGGATCTCAGTATCACGAAGATCAATCAGTTTGTGACTGAGATCACCTTCACGCGCGCGGATGGCAGCAAGTATCAGTATGTCGCTATGCCGACCAAAATGCCGCTGGTCAAGATTTCAGCCGGTGGCACAAGAACCGTGACTTTCAATCTGGGGCATTTTGAAGATACCTGGAAAGATTGGGTCGCGACTGAGGATTATACATTCACCTATATTACAGGAAAACGCTGGTAAACAGCGAGAGGGAAATTGATGATGAAAAGAAAAGCATTACTAACGTTAATGGCAGCATCGATGTTGACAATCGGGGGGGGTACTCTGATTCATGCTGCATTCGATGAAAATTTAAATATGTATACGCTCGATACCGTTGTCGTCGAGGCAGATAAGACAAAGAATAAATTCGGCGATACCATTACCGAGCAGTCGTACTATCGTACCGGCGGTGATGTGAAGGTCATCACGAGAGAAGAGATCGAGAAGCGTCACTATACGGACCTGACGGAAGCGATTAAGCGTATTCCGGGCGTTACGTTCCAGAACCCGGGGTATCGCGGCGGGGAATATGGATACCAATTCTTTAATAATGGTGTTTCTATTAACGGTGATAGCCGTGTTATTATCTTAGTGGACGGACGGCGTGTAGATAATGCGGCTAGTACGCGAGTTTCAAGTAGAGGTGCAAGTACTACCGCGGGTAATGGCACTGGAACAAATTTGGATCAGGTCACCAATATTGAAAATATTGATAAGATTGAAGTTATTAAAGGGCCAGGGGCATCGGCGTATGGATCGGATGCGACTGGTGGCGTAATTAATATTATTACGAGAAAAGGTGGTCAAGAACCTGTTGGTACAATCGACCTTGCTACCGGTTCTTGGAAGAAGCATAATTATGCGATTAGTTACTCTGGTAGTGCAGGAGATGATAATTCGTGGCATTACTTTATTTCCGCAAATCGTAATATGTCTGGCGATAGCAAATATGTTGATGGCGGCGTTGACAAAGAAGGAACGTTAGGTGGTTCCAGATGGAAAGAGGATGGCGTCAATTTAAGAATTGATAAAGACTTCGATGAGAACCACGGGTTAAAAGTTTGGTATAATCATAAATCCGGTAAAGATGGATATCCAATCATGACGCCTCTGCTCAAGACTTTCAATGAGGAAGGCTGGCAGAAGATGATGTTCTCGACTGTAGTTGGCGAATTGGATGCAAATAACAAATTCCTGGGGTACAAGGGCTTACCTAAAGACTATAGGAATATTTTTAGCTTAGATAGTACAGCGTATGGCTCGTATAATCAGTTTATCAACAATGACTGGGATATTACCTATACATTTAATAAGGAAAATGGAATGGAAAGCTTTATCCGTTTTTATGATCAAAACCATAAATATTCAACGTATGATGAATTTTGGTGGGGATATCTAAGCGGCAAAGGGTATAGGAGTAATGGCGGAAGAAATAACGATTTAGCTAATGATTATGTAAGTCAATTCCCTAATGGAGCTTCGGCTGAACATCTTAAACAGTGGATGGATGAACACTTAGCTCCGTTCCCAGGGGGGGATAAAGAAAAGCTAAATGAATGGGTAAATAAAACCAAACAGGGACAAGATAAAACATGGATGATCGAAAAAAATAGAGGCATCCAACTGCAGTATGCAAAGTCGTTGGGAATCCATGATCTCATTGGGAATGTAACTTATGATAGATCCAGGGTTTATACCAAAGAAACGGGGAGTGACGCATCAACTAGCCATGTGCAGAGAAAGACCGTGCAGTCTTATTTACAGGATAAAATCCATATCACTGATAAATGGGATTTTACACCTTCGTTAAGGTATACGTGGTATAGTTCTTTCAATCATCATAATGCTAATGGAACAAACACTGATCGAGGCGATAGTGCATCTAATTTGAGCTATGCGTTGAATACAGAATATATGTTTAATGATACAACAAGCATGTATGCTGGATGGACACGCGTATTCAGACCGATTAAAGAGTCGGATTATCTTGCAACCAATGGCCCTAAAGACACAAAAGTAGACGCACAGCTGGAAGATGAAAAAGGAAATGTGTGGACACTTGGAATCAGGAAAGAACTTAGTGATAAGACAACTTTAAATGTCAATTACGATTGGGCTAAAATGAGTAATGCTGTCACTAGCGTTTCAGTTGCTAATACCACAACTGGAAAGACCGGGACTGGATATTTAAATGCAAAAGAAAACCGGAAGGCGTTTAACATTACAGTTGACAGTCAGGTTAATGACCATATAACGATTAGTGCTTCTTATGACCATATGAAAGATAAGTGGACCTCAAAAGGTATTGTTTTGCCAACAGGCTGGGAAATGGTATTTGACGCACCGATAGACCTGCAAATTAATCGTATGAGACCAGAAAATCATTATGCTTTGAATATCGCTTATGACAATGCAAAGCTTTATAGTGGACTTTTGATTAATTGGTATACAGGGAACGATGCGAATGCATTCTCACATAAACGCTTTTTGATCGTTGACTGGAACATCAACTACCAGTTGCAGAAAGATGTTTCACTGTATATGACCGCAACCAATTTGTTCAACAAAGCGTATGAAACGTCTTATAGTAGCACTTATGGGTATGCTTCATTGCCTGGACGTTGCGTGATGGTCGGTGCAAAGTACACCTTCTAATTTCAAAACCAAATCACTCTGTATGCGCGAAAAGTGCGCCTGCTTTCGCAGGCGCACTTTCACCATATTTACAGGAGAAAACCAAATGAAAAAGATCCAAATCATCGCCCTCTCGGCTCTCCTTCTGACTATGCCGCTTGCCATCGCCCGTCCTGCCTATGCGGCGGATGGGACAAAGCAGGAGCAGCAGCAGAAACGACCGCCGCGCCGCCCTCAGCTGACACTGGAAGAGATGCAGACTGTCCTCTCCCAGAAATATTTCGTCACCCCGGAAGAGACAAAGCGTTTTATTGATAGCGGGACGAGCTTCCGCGGTCTGGAACGCGCGGCGAAGCTCTCCTATATTTCCGGAAAACCGGTGAAAGATATCCTCGCACTGAAGAAAGATGAACCGTGGCAGCGCGTGGAAGTCTTGATCGGCGCGGTGGGAGAAAAGGCTTACCAAAAAGACCTCGAGCTCAAAGCCGTGAATCTTGAACGTTGGTGGGGCATCCCGAAGAAAGTCGGGCTGCGCTACATGAGACAGGGCTACCCCATGCATTATGTGAAAGTGACGTGGATCCTTGCCAAGCACTCTGACTGGACGATGGATGCCATCTTGAAAGATAAAAAGTATGGTGAAAATTGGAAAGCCTGGTGCAAGAGAAATCTCGGCATCGATGGGGAAACGTATGATGCATGGATCGGGGAGTATAAGAACCCGACCTATTTTCCTGGGAAGTATTTTTGAATATAGCTTTATCAGACAATGATAGGTCCATCGGACCAGTGCCCCCTCCGGGGGAAAGGTGGTAGCGAAGCTACCAAAGGGGGTGCATTTCCATCGGCCGTAAGGCCGGTTTGCATGTTTTTTTCGAGCGAAGCGAGGTTTTATGGTTTTCTAAATGACAACGTGATACCGCAGTCATTTAGAAAACCGTACAACCGGCCTGACGGCCGAGGGAAAACAAGCCAACCTCGCTGCGCTCGAGAAATGCACCCCCTCTTTAGTTCTCCCCCGGAGGGGGAGATGGCCCGATGGGCCAAACAATGTCATGCAATGGCATTGAATACTAATGATAGGTCCATCGGACCAGTGCCCCCTCCGGGGGAAAGGCGGTGCCGAAGGCACCAAAGGGGGTGCATTTCCACGGCCGAAGGCCGGTTGTAAGGTTTTTTCGAGCGAAGCGAGGTTTTATGGTTTTCTAAATGATAACGTGATACCGCAGTCATTTAGAAAAGCGTAAAACCGGCCTGACGGCCGAGGGAAAACAAGCCAACCTCGCTGCGCTCGGGAAATACACCCCCTCTTTGGTTCTCCCCCGGAGGGGGAGATGGCCCGATGGGCCGAACAATGTCATGCAATACCTTTGGCATTAAGAAAACCGTAAAACCGGCCTGGCGGCCGAGGGAAAACAAGCCAACCTCGCTGCGCTCGAGAAATGCACCCCCTCTTTGGTTCTCCCCAGAAGGGCGATGGTCCGAAGGACCGAACAATGGCATACTTTCTATTTGTTCACAAAAGACTCTCGTCATCATTCGGCATTATTGCTACAATGAAGTCAAGCTATTACTTTTGATTTCCTGAAAGGAGCACATGATGCAGAAACCACCTTTGAACCGGACGATGAAGGGACGAGCGTCTTCCATGCGTCGTCACATGACGAAGGAGGAGTTTCATCTTTGGTATCATTTCCTACGCATGTATCCGGTGAAGTTCCGGCGGCAACGGGTGATGGGGGCTTTTATCTGTGATTTCTACTGCCATAGGGCGCGGCTGATCGTCGAGCTGGATGGGGCACAGCATTACTCTGACTATGGGAAGAGCTATGATGCATGGCGCAGCGAGAAGTTGGAAAAGGATGGATGCAAGGTGCTTCGGTTTTCGAATGGTGATATACATGAAAGGTTTTATGGCGTATGTGTCCTGATCGACCGCGCTGTGAAGGAACGAATCAAGGAAATGGAAGAATGAAAAAAATTTGGATAGCGGCGGCTCTTCTTTCCTGCTGTCTCCTCTCGGGCTGCAGTCCGATCGTGAAGGAGGGAGCGTCGCGGACGGAAGCGGTGGTGGGGGACTCGGCTCATTACCCTGTCACTGTCGAGACGTTAAATAGTCACGGTGAGATGCGGGAGGAGACGTTCAAGAAGCCGCCGAAGCGGGTGGTGTGCATCTGGCAGAACTCCATCGAGAATCTGCTGGCTCTGGGGGTAGGGGATCGGATCGTGGCAGCGATGGGGCTGCCGGATGGGAGCTATCTGCGCCCAGAGTATCAAGAGACGTATGCGAAGATCCCGTATACGAGCATGGAGAAGCTGGATATGGAGACGGTGATGCTGCAGGATCCGGATCTCATCGTGGGCTGGGCGTCGTCTTTCGATCAGAAGACGCTCCGCGGGACGGATTTCTGGGAAGGACGCGGTGTCGGGACATACATCGCGCCCGGGTCTTCGTCGAAAATCCAAGTACACACGATCGACTATGAGTATCAGGATATCTTGAATCTCGGAAAGATTTTCGACCGGGAGGAGAAGGCTCGTGAACTGGTCTCTGCGATGCAGGATGAGATCGAGCGTGCGGAAGGAAAGGCGCAAAAAATGGGGCATCATCCGCGGGGGCTTATCATCGAGTATCTGGGAAAGGATATCACGGTCTATGGGGAACGATCTCTTGCGGGGAATATCCTTACATCTATGGGCGGGGAGCTTCTCGGCACGGGTATGCATACGATCAGCAAGGAGCAGTTGATCGAGATGGATCCAGAGGCGCTTTTCATGGTGGTCTGCGAAAATGCGTATGACCAGATGGATCAGATCGTAGAACGGCTGTATCAGGATCAGGCGCTGCAGGGCTTACGCTGTGTGAAGGAGAAGCGCATTTATCCGCTTCCTCTTTACGCTATCTACAGCGCAGGCGTGCGTACCTATGATGGGATACAGATTATCGGGAAAGGGCTCTACCCGGAGGGATAAGATATGAAAAATTGTGTAAAAGAAATCGGCTTTGCCGCTTTTCTGCTGCTTTTGGCAGCGCTTCTGGTGCTCTCTCTTTTCTGGGCGCTCAGCATCGGGACGGTGAAGCTGCCGGTTGCTGAAATCTATGCGGCGGTCTTGCACCAGTTCACGAGCGGCCTGCCGATCGAGGCGACGGGGCAGGGGCCTGTGCATGACATCGTCTGGCTTCTTCGTCTGCCGCGCCTTATTCTGGCAGCGCTCGTCGGGGCAGGGCTTGCGTCCTGCGGGGTCATCATGCAGGCGATCGTGAAGAATCCGCTGGCGGATCCGTATATTCTGGGGATCTCTTCGGGTGCGTCACTAGGCGCGACCTCCGCGATCCTTCTTGGCATCGGGGCGGCGCTGGGGCCGAATTTTGTCGGTATCGCGGCTTTTATCGGAGCGTTTTTGATTTCGCTCGCGGTACTCTTCATTTCGAATCTGGGCGGCCGGTCGAACTCGATGAAGCTGCTGCTCGCGGGCATGGCGCTGTCAGCCGTGTGCGGGGCGTTTTCCAGTTTTATCGTATACTTTGCCAATAATAAGGAAGGGATGCAGACGATCGCGTACTGGATGATGGGAAGTCTGGCGGGGGCGCAGTGGGGAGAGCTCGCTGTGATCGCGCCGATTATCATCGCTTCGATTCTTTTCTTCTGGACGCAGAGCCGCGTGCTGAATCTGATGCTTCTCGGCGATGAGTCAGCGATCACGATGGGGACGGATCTCCATGCGTACCGGCAGTGGTATCTTCTGATTTCTTCTCTCATCGTAGGCTTTGCGGTGTACTCGGCCGGGATGATCGGCTTTGTCGGTCTGATCGTTCCGCATGTCATCCGCATGTTCACGGGACCAGACCATAAGAGGCTGCTTCCTGTCGCAGCGCTGGTGGGCGCGATCTTCCTCGTCGTGGCGGATGGTCTTTGCCGCGTGATTATCCCGCATACGGAGCTTCCGATCGGTATCTTGATTTCCATGATCGGCGCGCCGAGCTTCATTTATCTGATGATTAAGAAAACCTATGGATTCGGAGGGAGCGACTGATGGAAATCTTGGCAGAAGCGGTGAAGTATTTCATCGGAAAGAAAGAAATCCTGAAAGGGATCGATCTTGCCCTTCATCCGAAGGAGTTTCTGGGGATCATAGGGCCCAATGGCAGCGGAAAGAGTACCTTTCTGAAGTGCGTATATCGTGTACAGAAGCCAACGGAGGGGACGATTCGCTTTGATGGAAAACTCTTAGATGAGATGTCATATCGTGAGTCCGCATTGAAGCTGGCAGTGGTGGCGCAGCACAATTATTATAATTTTGATTTTTCCGTGCTCGATGTGGTGCTGATGGGGCGCTCGCCGCACAAGAAGATGATGGACAGGGACAATGCGGAGGACTATCGTCTGGCGCATGAATCGCTCTCTATCGTCGGGCTCTCAGGCTTTGAAGCACGTAATTTTTCGACGCTCTCCGGGGGTGAGCAGCAGCGCGTCATCCTTGCACGGGCGCTCACGCAGCAGACGGAATGTCTGGTCCTCGATGAACCGACGAATCATCTCGATATCAAGTACCAGCTGGGGATCATGGACATCGTCAAGGGGCTGGGACATACGGTCATCGCAGCGGTGCATGATCTGAACATAGCAGCGATGTACTGTGATCGTCTGATCGCGATCCGCGCGGGCGAGGTGGTGGGCGTCGGTACGCCGCATGAGCTCTTGACGGCCGACTTCATCAAAGCACTCTATGATGTCGATAGCAAGATCCATTATGATGAACAAACAGGGCGCATGAATATCATGTACATTCCGCGCCATTGGAAGGAGGTCAATGATGAAACGAATCGTGATTTTGACATGTCTTAAAGCCAGCCGTGTCTGTACGGGGGCTGCTTGCTTTCAGGCGTTCAACCAGCGGACGAGAGCCTTTGCCCGCTATGGGAAGGAGCCTTTAGAAATCGAGGCTTTCATGCGGTGCAGTGGCTGTGGGCATACCATGGAAAATGACAAGGGGCTCCAAGAAAAGGTGGAGCGGATTTTGGAAATTCATCCCGATGCGGTCCATCTCGGGATCTGCTGCTGTCATGATGGGAGAGATCAGGAGCTGTGTCAAGAGATCGAAGCACTTGCAGGTATCTTCCGGGAGAATGGCATCGAGGTCGTGCGGGGCACGCATTCGGAATTTTGAGTAAAAAGAAGGGGCTGTGAAGAAATGAATCCCCATTTCTTCACAGCCCCTTTTTA
>DLZS01000114.1:8028-10603 GCA_003447275.1 Dialister sp. | reverse complement strand
TGAGAGCTGCAAGTCCCCCGCGGCAGATCGAACACAAAAATGAGATGATCGTTATTTCACATCGCCTTCTTTTATTTAGCCGTGATCGCTCTTGTCCCAAAGAGGGTCTTAAACCGATCCGGTGTATCGTCGTAGTGATCGGAGGTGATGTCATTCTCCGGCTCGTAGAGATCGGGGAGACGGATGCCCATCAGGGCGAGCTGGGTGTCGAAGACGAGGTCATTGGTCCAGCGGCTCTTTTGGCGGGCGGCAAGATTTCCTATGAGCTTTGGGTGAGAGGAGAGGTAGGTGTCGGAGAAGGCCATGTAGAGGGGAATGTAGGTCATCTCGGGGACGTAGATGGTGGGATTATGGTCGAGGTGCAGGTCGATCGCTTCGCCATGGTCAGAGAAGTAGAGGAGGGTCTGGAAGTCGGGGCGGGCAACGAGTGTCTCATACAGTTTTTCCATCACGTAGTCGTGGAAGAGGATGGTATCGTCATATTGGTCGCGATAGGGATCGTCGCTGTGGATCTTCTCGTAGCTTTTGGGATGGTGATAGGCGTAGGGCATGTGGCTTCCCATATAATGAAGGATGACGAGGGTCTTCTCGCTGCTCTTCATGTTTGTGAGCTCTTCGGCGAGGGCATCGTCGTAGACGTCAAGGTCGGCGGTGGTGCCGAGGTGACTGTTTCGCCAGTGCTGCTCGTCGGCTTCGGAGGCGATGATGGTGGTCGGGGTATCCCAGGCGCTGAAGCGGACCTGGTTGCTGATCCAGACGGTATGGAATCCGGCGGCTTTGGCGGCTTCGATGAGGGAGGGGGCGTCTGCGAGGGACATGTCGTTGTACTGGTTCTTCGCGGTCAACGCATAGGAGAGTGCAGGGACGGTCTGCACGTAGCAGCTGTAGGCGTCATCAAAGAAAAGGAAGTGCGGGTCGTTTCTGCGAGAAGAAAGCCAGGGGGTGGTCGGGCGCGGGTAGCCATAGACACTCATGTGCTCACTGTTCTCGGATTCACCGATGGCAAGGACGTAGAGGCCGGGAGCGGAAGCTGCCTCAAGATTCGTGAGGCGATGGGTGCGTTGTTTGGATTGCTCTGCAAAGTCTGCATAAGCTTTCCGGTAGTCCTGTATACCGATCCAGGGGGCGGTGACTGGATTATGCGCGGAAAGGATGAGGCCGGCGGGGACGACAGCAAGAAGGGTGAGACGGGCGAAGCGAGGCGGGCAGGTAAAGGTCGCCCCCTGGCTGCTTTTTTGTGAAATCAGGTACAGCGCAGTGAGGTAGAGCGGTGGAAAGAGCAGCAGGGGAAGGGAGATATGCGTTGCGAGGTAGCCGCGGGCTTCTCCCGCATTGGTCTGCATGATGGCGAGGAGGGTCTCTGCTTGAGGGAAGCTGCCTGTCAGGAAATAGTAGCTCCATGCCACGAGGGCAGGCAGGGTGATGAGGAATCCGCCTAACAAGTAATAGGTTTTTCTCCACGCAGTGTGCGAGGAAGGGGAGAGGTAGGCAAGAAGCCCCCAGGAAGCGGCGGAGAAGGCGAGGCAATGATAGAAAGCGCGGGCAGGGGTGATGAGATCTGCCAAAAAGCGGATGCCTACAGCGGAGAGTGCAAAGAGGAAGAGGGGCAGCTGCCAAAGGGCAGCGCGATAGACCGTGAAGAGGAGTGCGAGCGTCACGCAGGACAGCGTGACGGTGGTATCGTCCCAAGAGGGGAAGATTTCCCCTGTGACGGCTACGTGCAGACCGTAGATGATGGCGAAAAGGGAAAGCCCTATTAAGGTTGCGCGGAGGAAAAAACGAGAAGAAGGCAAAGTGAAGCTCCTTTGATATAATAAGATGTACATATAGATAGAGAGGCCTTTTCTCTGCGAGAAGGCGGATGTATGATTTGCTTTCATTATATCAGAGAGGGACGGCTATGGATGAAAAATTGAAAGAACTGGATGCGCTTTTTGATTTCTTCCGTGAGATCGACAAGGAGAAGCTGATCGAGAGGAAGACGTATGTGACAGGGGCGGTGCGCTGGGAGAACGATGCGGAGCATGCCTGGCACATGGCGCTCATGACGGTGCTTCTTTCTGAGTATAGCAATGAGCCCATCGACGTCTTGAAGACGGTGACGATGCTGCTCATTCATGACCTCGTGGAGATCGATGCGGGGGATACGTATGCCTACAGCGGCGTATCGAAGGAAGAGCAGCACGCAAAGGAAGAGAAAGGGGCGGCGCGTATCTTTGGGATGCTGCCGAAGGAGAAGGGCAGGAAGCTCTATGATCTTTGGCAGGAGTTTGAGGCCGGTGAGACGGCAGAGGCACGCTTTGCTCACACGATGGATAATATCCAGCCGATGATGCTGAATGACTACACGGATGGGAAAGCATGGCAGCAGTTCGGTGTATCGCTTTCCAAGATCTATAAAAGAAATGAGTTGACGCCGAAGGGCTCCCGCGTCCTTTGGCGCTATGCGAAGGAGAGGATCCTTGCGCCGAATGTGGAGAGGGGAAGGATCCGGGACGAATGAGAAGCCGCCCATTAGGGTAATGCTATTAAGTTAAGGATATCGTTAGCTACGTAACGTCTTGCTTCCCCCTTC
>DLZS01000114.1:0-7718 GCA_003447275.1 Dialister sp. | reverse complement strand
AGCTCCCCCGATGGGGAGCCAAGAACGTTCTACCGCTTAACTTAATAGCATTACCCGTTAGGGGGATAGACCGTGGAAGACAGCACACCCTCTTGGAGAGTGTGCTATACTTATAGCTGTTCCATAGACGGGAAAGGGGCATGAAGGGTGTTGCTTCTTAGAGAGATGGCACGAGATCTTTTTCCCGCGCTGATGTGTGATGGTTGACGGGCGCTGCTTGATCGAGGGATAGGTATGGGTTGTCTTTTTAGTCTTTTCAAAGGCTTGCTTTATATGGCATTGCTTGCGCTGCTTTTGGCGGGCGGCTTTGCCGGAAATATGGCGTATGAAGAGCTTTTTCATGCGCCTTGGGATCAGATTCTCGGGATCGAGAATCACCGGCGGGATCTTTCGCAGATTCATGCGATGGAGAATCGTTACGGCTGGCAGTCGGTGACGGTGCCATCAGAGGACGGTACACGGCTCAAAGGCTCGTACATCGAAAGTGGAAATCGAAACCACCGCGCCGTCATTCTGCTGCATGGTCTGTACCAGAACCGTTCCATGTGCGTGCCGTATGCGGATATCTACCGTGAGATGGGCTACTCCGTCCTGATGGTCGATCTGCGCGGGCATGGCGAGAGCGGAGGCGAGTATCCTGACTGGGGCGTGCATGATATCGAAGACCTGAATGCGTGGGTCGATTTCCTGAAAGCGAAAGACCCCTCGATGCAGATCGGCATCCATGGGATCTCTCTTGGCGCAGCGATGGCGCTCCTCTACAGCGGCAGCAAAGAGGGCGAGGCAATGAAGTTCTATGTCGCAGACAGCTCGTACGCGAGCTTGATGGAGCTCGGCCGTGAAAAGATCATGCGCTACACAGGCGATGATCGTCTGGTGCTCGGTATGGATGTCTTGAATCCATTCTTTCAGGCGGCGCTCTTTGTACATGACAGGAAGTTGCTGCGCGATCTCGATCCTCTAGTGCAGTCTGCCAAAGCGCGTTCACCGCTTCTTATCCTGCATGGGAAATCCGACACGCTCATCCCCTACGGCGCAGCAGAAGACCTCTTCTCCGAAGCCGGCAGTCCCAGAAAGGAGCTCTATCTTTTCCAAGGCGCCGGTCACACGATGGAAATGGCCACCAACGGCCCTGCCTATCGTGAGCATGTTCAGAAATTTGTGAAAAGTTTACAGTAGACAGACAGAGTTGTGGTAGAATAAGGGAAATGAAGTCTGAGCCATCATGGACAGCGGCGTAAGAGGTTCGTCGGGCTTTCCCGCCTTTCGGAAACGATCTATTTTCAAACGTCGGCTCTTCCGACCCTGCTGCACCGGATGGACCCTTTTTCTTGGGAGGCGATACGCATGCAGAACGCAAATACTTTGGAAGCCATGGAAGTGACACGGCAGCTGATTCTGGTGCTGAAAGGCACTGTGGAAAGTCTGCAGATGAACCTGTCGCAGGAACGCGATGACAATGAAGGACTGAAGCTCACCATCGAATCGTTGGAAGATGAGAATGCGCGCCTTCAGGAGGAACTCTTCAAAGTCCAGGCGGGCGCCGTCGAAGAGAAGGATACAGCAAAGGAGAACCAAGCCGAAGCCATTGAAGCCATCGGTGAGAAGCTCGCCTTCTACTACAAGGATATGAAACGGATCGATCCGAAGAAGCTCACCGCAGAAGACGGCGAGACACTATACAACATTCTCGACTATACCTTCAAAGCATTGAAGAAGGCCGGCGTGAAAATGGAGAAATAAGGAAACACGGATTTAATCAGCGTTTTCATAAATACAAGCGGCACTGCGAGTCATGCAGTGCCGCTTTTGTCATGGAATGGGTGAACCCCGAAGTTTGAAAGCAGAGATGAGTGACTAGGGATTAGTAGCTAGGTATTAGGGATTAGACTAGGAGACATCAGATTCCTGTATCGTCATTTCGGTCGAAGTGAGAAATCTTTGCCAAGGGACTCACGCTTTCCCCATATGTGCCGCGTACCTCTCCGCTTTCCTCATCTGTCTTTCCTGCCGCCAGTGCCCTATCCGCCCCTACGGGGCACCTTCCCCTCGAGGGGAAGGCTTTGTCCGGCGTTATTCTTTTTCCACATATGCGTGTATTCGCTCTGACGTTATGAGGAAAGCGGTATTCTCGTATCGTAGCCTTCCCCATTGGGGAAGGGGGACCGAGTCAGCGGTGGATAGGGTGCTCTCGTTAATTGTCGATTTGAGATGCATTTTCTCGCTCTCTTTCATCCCGCCAGAACCCTATCCGGCTCGCTACGCTTGCCACCTTCCCCACGCGGGGAAGGCTGGCGATACGAGGGAAACCTGCCACCCGCAAACCTTCGGGCATCGCCCCATATATATTTGCGGCGAAGCCGCCACCACAATCCTGAACCCTGAACCCCGAACTTTAAAAAGTCTTGTCAAGCAAAACCCCTTGACAAGACCATTTTCCTCCTGTATAATAACATCCGTTGTGGTGATGAACTATGTCTATTGAAAACATCGTAGAGAAGGGAGAGCTCCTTGATTGTTACGGAGAGCTCCTGACGAAGAGGCAGAAGGATTGCCTCGACTTATACTATAATGAAAATCTCACGCTCGCTGAGATTGCTGACTATTTCCATATTTCCCGTCAGGCGGTCCATGATGCGATGCGTCATGGAGAAGAGCAGCTGCTTTCCTATGAGGCGGCGCTTCATACCTGCTCCCTTCGCAAGAAGAGAGAAAAGGCTGCCTTACGGCTGCTGCATTTCATTCCCCAGGCAGAGCGGGGAGAGGCAGAGAGTCTTTTGAAAGTGATGACAGAATGAAGGTGACCGGATGCCATTTGAAAATTTAGGAGACAAGCTGCAGTCTGCATTCAAAGATCTCCGAGGGAAAGGCAAACTTTCCGAAAGTGACATTGATGGGGCGCTTCGTGAGGTCCGCCGCGCACTGTTAGAAGCCGATGTCAATTTCAAGGTGGCGAAAGATTTCATCGCTCACGTCCGTGAAAAGGCGATGGGGGAAGAGGTCTTCGGCAGCCTGAAGCCTGACCAGACGGTCATCAAGATCGTCAAAGACGAGCTGACAGAGCTTTTGGGCGGGACACAGAGCAAGATCACTCTGTCTTCCTCCGGCATGACGATCATCATGCTGGTCGGCCTGCAGGGCGCCGGCAAGACGACGACGGCCGGCAAGCTCGCTCTGATGTTCAAGAAAAAAGGCCACCGTCCGATGATGGCAGCCTGCGACGTCTATCGTCCGGCAGCGATCAAGCAGCTCGAAGTCTTGGGCGAGCAGACGGATGTCCCGGTCTACCGCATGCCGCCGAATGTGGATCCGGTCCACATCGCGCAGTATGCGATCGATACGGCCAAGGCATACAACCGTGATGTCGTCATCCTCGATACCGCAGGTCGGCTCACGATCGATGAAAAACTGATGGCCGAGCTTCGCAACATCAAAGCAGAGGTTCATCCGCATGAGATCCTTCTCGTCCTTGACTCCATGACCGGTCAGGACGCCGTGAATACCGCCAAAGCCTTCGATGAAAATCTGGGGATCGACGGCACCATCCTGACGAAGATGGATGGCGACGCCAGAGGCGGTGCAGCGCTCTCTATCAAGACCGTCACCGGCAAGCCGATCAAGATGATCGGTGTGTCCGAAAAACTCGACGGCGGCCTTGAGGATTTCTATCCGGACCGTATGGCCGGCCGTATCCTTGACCTGGGCGACCTCGCTACGCTGATTGAGACAGCCCAGAGAAATATGGATGAAGAATCCATGAAAGACGCAGCGGCGAAGGTGCGTAAAGGGGAATTCACCCTTGACGATTTCCTGAACCAGCTGAAACAGGTGAGAAAGCTGGGATCCTTCCAGAGCATCCTCGGGATGCTTCCGGGCATGGGCAAATTCAAAGACCAGCTGAAGGACATCGACCTTGATGGCAAAGAAGTGAAACACATCGAAGCCATCATCCTCTCCATGACTCCGCAAGAGCGTGCGAATGTGAAGATCCTGAATGGCAGCCGC
Source organism: Dialister sp. (assembly GCA_003447275.1). Classification (GTDB taxonomy): domain Bacteria; phylum Bacillota; class Negativicutes; order Veillonellales; family Dialisteraceae; genus Dialister. Next base: position 3,713 of record DLZS01000114.1, on the reverse strand, counting down.
CGCAAGCGTATCGCGCAAGGCGCCGGCGTCAAGATCCAGGATGTGAACCGCATGATGAAGCAGTTCGCTGATATGCAGAAGACCATGAAGAAAATGAAGGGTATGAACCCGAAAAAGTTAAATCCATCCAAACTGGGCGGCCTTGGCGGTCTCTCAGGGATGTTCCGTAAATAATCGAGATCATTTCAAGGAGGTGAAATATCAATGTTAAAAATTCGTCTGACCCGTATGGGCGCTAAGAAGAATCCATTCTACCGCATTATCGTTATCGACTCCAAAGCAGCTAGAAACGGCGCACCGACCGATACCATCGGCTGGTACGACCCGGCTAAACTGGACGCTCCGGTAAAGATCGATGAAGAAAAGGTTCTGTCCTGGCTTGGAAAAGGCGCACAGCCGACCGACACTGTTCGTTCCATTCTGAGAAAGAACGGCATCCTCGCTAAGTTTGCAGAAGCAAAGAAATAAGGAGGACGCAAGATGAAGGAATTGGTGGAAACACTGGTTAAGGCTCTTGTCAAAAATCCTGATGCCGTCACCGTCACCATTCTTCAGAAAGGCAGCCTGGAGATCTACCAGGTCCACGTCGCTCCTGAAGACATGGGCAAAGTGATCGGTAGAAAAGGCCGGATTGCGAATGCCATCCGCACCGTAGTCAAAGCAGGGGCCCTGCGTGAAAATCGCAAGGTCGCTGTCGATATTATCTAAGGGGTGCCCTATGGATGAAATGCAGATCCTTGTCCCTGTCGCTGTGAAGTCCAAGCTGACAGAGGCACTGAAGACCACTTTGCTGAATGAAATCAATACGAACCTGTCGCGTGTCGAACATGACATGGCTCAGCTTGAATTTCAGGCAAACGGCCGCATTGCTGAACAGGCTAAAGTCAATATCCAAGCAGCTTCCCAGCTCCGTGCTTCCTTTGAAGCCCAGAAGGCGCAGATGCAGCAGGTGAAGGAAAAGCTGACGAACGATAAAGAACACCTGGAAAAGCTGGCTATCGGTGCAGAACTCAACCGCGCACCGATCAACCGTCTCGTGACCATTCATGTCGGTGACGATATGAATAACATCGTAGGCGGGGAAATCCTGGTTGAAGACGGTAAGATTATTGCTTTCCGTGAATGATATGAAATCCGATGTCAAGGTACTCATCGGCCGAATCGTAGCCCCGCATGGTGTGCGGGGTGATTTGCGTATGTTCCCCGATATCGATCGGCCGGAAGTGATCCGTTCGCTGGAGTATCTCTGGATCGGGGGAAAAAAATATCGGCTCATGTCCTGCCGTCCGCACAAGAATATTTATATTCTCCATGTGGAAGGCGTAGAAGACAGAAACCAGACCGAGCTCATGCGTGGCATGGAAGTCGAAGTGCCTGCCTCGGCGCTGCCAAAGCGGACAGACGGCACCTACTACTACCACGAGCTTTTAGGACTTAAAGTCGTGACTGAAGAGGGTGAGCCTGTCGGTATCCTGAAGGAGATCATCGAGACCAAGGCAAATAACGTGTACAGCGTCATTTCCGAAGAGGGAAAGGAGACCCTGATCCCTGCGATCCCGCCCTGTATCCTTCATGTAGACCCTGCAGGCGGCACCATGACAGTCAGGCTTTTGGAATGGGAGTAAGTCCATGAAAATCGATATCTTATCGCTGTTTCCGGAATTCATAGAAGCCTTCTTCCATCAGAGCATGATCAAACGTGCTCTGGAAGGCGGCCTCATGGAGATGGCAGTGACGAATCCCAGAGATTTCACCAAGAGCCGGCATGGACAAGTCGATGACACGATCTGTGGAGGTGGGGCTGGGATGCTGATGATGTGCCAGCCTCTTTTTGATGCCGCCCATCATGTGCTGCCGGAAAAAGGGCCGCGTGACCGTGTGATCTTCCTGTCGCCGGCCGGCATGCCCTTCACGCAGGACAAAGCAAAACAGCTCTATCGCGACTATGACCATCTGGTGCTCATCTGCGGGCACTACGAAGGCGTCGATCACCGCGTCGAAGAGCATCTTGCCGATGAGCTTATCTCCATCGGCGACTATGTCCTGACGGGCGGCGAACTCGGCGCGATGGTCATCGCAGATGCCGTGGCCCGCATGGTGCCCGGCGTCTTAGGCGATGCGGGAAGCGCACAGAGCGACTCTTTCTATGAGCCGATCCTCGAGTATCCGCAGTACACCAAGCCGGCGGATTACAACGGCTGGAAAGTGCCGGATGTGCTGCTCTCCGGCCATCATGCAAACATTGCGAAATGGCGCAGGAAAGAAGCACTGAGGCGCACCTTGAAGTGTCGCCCGGATCTCTTAGAGAAGCTCACACTGACCAAGACCGATCAGAAGCTCATGCGAGAAATAGAAGAGGAGGAGAAGTAATGGCACCTGTGTATATCGGGCTCATCCACTATCCCATTTATAATAAGCACATGGAAGTCGTCACTACAGCTCTGACCAACTATGACCTCCATGACATAGCCAGAACGGCAAAAACCTATGATGTGAAGCGCTACTTCATCGTGCATCCTGTCGAAGCACAGCGTGAAATGGCGAGCCGCATCATGAACCACTGGAAAACCGGCGGCGGCGTGCATTATAATATCAACCGGAAGGAAGCCTTCGAGGAAACGGAACTGGTCCCGACCCTGGAGGATGCCATCGCCTGGATCGAAAAAGAGACAGGCAAAAAACCGGCCATCGTGACCACGGACGCCCGGGTCTATCCAAATACTGTTTCCTACACAGAAATGCGCAGGAAGATCCACGAAGAAGATACGCCGATCTTCATCCTCTTTGGTACAGGCTTCGGCATGACCAAGGAAATGATGAAACAGTTCGACTACATCGTGGAACCCATCTACGGAGCGGGTACGTACAACCATCTGTGCGTGCGCAGCGCCGTAGCCATCATCCTCGACCGCCTTCTGGGCGAACCCTGGTGGAATCAAAAGGAGGAATAACGTACTATGTCCGGACATTCTAAGTGGGAAAATATTAAGCGCAAGAAAGGCAAGACTGATGCCATTCGCGCAAGGATCACCACTAAAATCTCCAAGGAAATTACCATCGCAGCCCGCATGGGCGGCGGTGATCCCGTCGGAAACATGCGTCTGAAGCTGGCCCTCACCAAGGCTAAACAGAACAATGTACCGAAGGAAAATATCCAGCGCGCCATCGCTAAAGGCGTCGGTGCTGCCAGCGGTGCAGGCTTCGATGAAGTCACCTACGAAGGCTACGGCCCGGGAGGTGCAGCTGTCATCGTCGAATGCAATACCGATAACAGAAACCGTGCAGCTGCAGATATCCGTCATGCATTCACCCATCACGGCGGCTCTGTAGGCACACCGGGATGCGTAGGCTGGATGTTCAAGAAAAAAGGCTCTATCATCGTAGCCAAAGACGCAGCCGATGAAGACACCGTCATGATGATCGCTCTCGATGCGGGCGCTGACGACGTCACTACCGGCGAAGACAGCTATGAAATCACGACCTCTCCGGAAAACTTCCTCACCGTCTCCGAAGCCCTCGAAAAAGAAGGCATCGAAGCGGAAGCTTCCGAACTGGCTATGGTTCCAGACAACTATGTCAAGCTCGAAGGCGATGCTGCTCAGACCATGCAGCATCTCACCGATGAACTGGAAGAACTCGATGATGTACAGGAAGTGTACACCAACGCAGAACTGCCGGAAGATGCGGAATAATAAAAAAGGGGCTGTGAAGAA
>DLZS01000107.1:450-8429 GCA_003447275.1 Dialister sp. | reverse complement strand
GGGCGAGAATGATTCTTAATCGGACATCGCTCTTTATATAAATTGACGCGGAGCGGTGGATAGGGTGCTCTCGTAAGCGACGTACTTGAGACGCTCTTTCCCACTCTCTTTCATACCGCCAGTGCCCTATCCGCCCCTTCGGGGCACCTTCCCCTCGAGGGGAAGGCTGACGATACGAGAATACCGTCATCTAAAATGCGGCGAAGCCGCCACCTGAACCCGTTGAACCCTTAGAACCTTTTGAACCCGTTGAACCCCGTAGCTTGAAAGCAGGGATGAGTGGCTTCGAGTGGCTGGTGACTACTTACCACCTTCGGGCATCGCCGTTTACAAAAAAAATCGGCGCAAAGCGCCGCACCTCTTAGCCTTCCCCATGGGGGAAGGCTGACGATACGAGAATACCGTCATCTAACATGCGGCGAAGCCGCCACCACAACCCTGAACCCTGAACCCCTTTCACAACAAAACACGCCGGACGTCTCACGACATCCGGCGTGTTTGTGATTAAAACCCTTTGGCACGCATCCGATTTCCCCACCAGTTGAAGAAGAAGGTGAGAAGGATGACCATCGCTGTACTCTCTCTTCCTCGCAAAATAATGATTTGTGTGTACTATAGCATAGCGGCAGAATGGACATAAGAGAATGGATGTTCTTGATATGGATCCGCTGCCTGCCGCCGCCCCCGAACCCTTGAACCATGACCTTGATATATATATAATATATAAATATATCGAACTCATCGAATCGAGGATCTCTTATGAAAATTTCCATCATCGGTGCGGGAGCGACGGGACTCGCTGCCGCCGCCTACCTGCATCTCATCTCCGTCCCCTTCACGATCTACGTCAGAAACGAAGAGAAGAGAAAGCTCTGGGAGACGCATCCGCTCAATGTCAGCGGCAAGGTGAATACCTCCCTCTACCTGCCCATGGCGCGCTCGCTCGAAGAAGCCTGCGAGGCCGACATCCTTCTTGTCTTCACCCGCGCGGACGATCATGAGGCTGTCACCGAGGAAGTGATGCCCTACATGAAAAAGGGGCAATGCCTGCTCTTCCTGAACGGCTGCTGGGGCGCGGTGAAGGCCTACCGTGCCTTCCAGAAAGCGCAGGGAGCCGTACCGATCACCATCGGTGAGACGGCAAACATGCCTTTCATCGCTGCGCTCTCCTCCGACCACACCTCGCTCCATTTCAAAGCCATGAAAGACGAGATCGCCTACTCCGCCATCGGGGATGAAACCCTGCTGAGTGAGCTTCTGCACAAGCTCGCGCCGAAGGTGACACGCGTCTCTTCGCCGGCCGCGACCTCGCTCTCCGCGACGAATCCCATCATTCACGTGACACAGTGCCTCTTCAATCTTTCCCGCATCGAAAACGGGGAGGACTTTGATTTCTTCGGAGCCCCCCTCACGAAGCGCACGGCCGCCTTCATGGAAGAGTGCGACAAGGAGCGCCTCGCCATCGGAAAAGCCCTTGGACTGGAGCTCGCGCCCCTTCTTGCCACGCTGAACTCCTTCAGGGGTACCCGCGCCGAAACGCTCTATGAAGCGCTCACGGAAAACCCATCGTACTTGGCCGTCAAAGGCCCGACGACGTTGACGAGCCGCTACATCACCGAAGACCTTCCCTGCGGCCTGACCAGCCTTCTCGACCTCTCGGACATGATGCACGTGGACTGCCCCCACATCACCGCTCTCGTCTACACCATGGCGCTCTACCTCCGCCAGCCCTACCGCCCCTTCCTCACCCTGCAGGATCTGCGCGTGCTGAAAGGATTGAAGTGAGGCGGCATGACCGGAAGCAGTCGGCTGATCATTCCTCATTTTCCCTATGCCCATCCACCTGAACCTTTTTAGGAGCATCCATTATGAAACCATTTATCACCGCCCTTCTCCTTATGGCAGGCACATTCTCTCCTGTCTCTGCCGCGAACTGGATTCCGCTCCCTGCGAGCGAAAGCGCCGAAGTCGACACGGACTCCTACATCGACAACGGCATCCGGGCATCGATGGACCTGAAGCTCTCCCTTGACGGCACATCTGTCATTTCCACCATGGAATTTGACAAGGACCGCCGCACCTACCACATTGCGGCGGTGAAGACCCTTGCTGCTGACGGAAGCATTCAGGAAAGCACTCTCTTTTCTGACGACAGCTGGAGCCCGCTCCTGCCCAATTCCTTCGGAAAGAGTGTGTATACCCACTTCATCGAGCAGCCGATCCCCCATTTCACGAATCCCCAATGGCTCCCTCTCTTCAAAGAGAGCGGCGTGAAATTTCACGGCAGCACCTATGACATCGAGAAGCAGACGCTCCGCTATAAGAATGGCTACGCCACCTTCTTCCTCCGCATCGCCTACCCGTGGAAGGACCAGGACTTCTCTCAGGTCATCTATCATGTCCGCATGGACGTGCCGAATAAAAAGGTGCAGACCCTTTCCATGACAGAATATGATTTTGATGGTAAAATAAAAAACCATGGACGAGGCTCCACCGAGCGCGCCCCCATCCTCCCCGACACCCCGATGGACCAAGTCCACCGCTACATCAAGGGCGAAGTCGATGCGGGAAGATTGAAGTGACGGATAGATATCCGGTCATCGCTCCTTCCTCGTATCGTCATCTAAAATGCGGCGAAGCCGCCACCTTCATTCCCCATTCCTAATTTTCTTGAACCTTGAACCTTGAACCCTAACTCCCATTCCCCGAGGTATCCCATCCATGCCACGCATTTATACATCTGCTCTTTCCGCAGCCGCTTCTGAAGCGTGCTACGCCGCTTTTCTGACAGGCAGCCTTCCTACGGAGGGCTGCTTCCTTGTGTCAGGCCCCCATCTTTTTCTGATGGATTCTCTTCCGCCTCTCCCCGAAGGGCGCGGCGTCCCCGTCTCCTTCGGACCTGTCAGCTGGATCCGCTCCGGCATTTCTTCCCAGATGCAGAGTATCTCCGTCTACCGTGCCTTTCTTTCCGGCCGTCGCCTCCCTGCCGGGACTGCGCTGGCGGCAGGAAAGGATGGCATCACTGTCTTCCCTGCCGAGCTCTATGAGGCCGACCTCGGAAAGATGGAGCCCTTCTCGCTCTCCTTTGATCCGCTCGAAGAGGTCCTGACCCCGCAGGAAGCGGCGAAGCTCTACCATGTCGATGCCAAGCGCATCCAGTGGGACTGTGAACACGCCGGTGAAGGCGCCGTCTTTTCCCTCGCTGAGACACGCCGCTCCGGAAACACATGGCTTCTCACAAGAAATGCCGCTCTTCGCGTCTACGAAGGAAAGGAAATGCCAGTCTATGCCATCGATCCCCTTCTCCTCGTCTTCTCCACGGTCGAAGCCGCCCACATCTGGAACCGCGACAGCGGCGTCGTCAGAAGCGCGGCGGGCGGTGCCGGCCACGCCGCCGCCCGCATGCACGAAGGCGACCGCAGGAAATCCGGCCGCATCTGGCTCGTCCGCCGCGAAGCCATGGAGCGGCTCTTCGGTCAGTCCCTCCCCGAACGCATGGCTGAAGCCATGCGCTTCGTCAAATAACACAAAAGAGGCATCTCCTTCATAAAAAAACGCACCCTGCTCAGCAAGGGGGCTTATAAGAATGAAAAAGTTATGATTCGGAGGTGGCAGAATGTCCGTTACTTATACGAAGTTGTGAAAATTACTTTTGGACAAAAAATTGAAATGAACTGACTTAAAAGAAATTGCGGGTATCAGAAGAAATACTTGCTGAGTTAGATTATACCCCTCGTTGTGTTATGGAACCTTTTTCAGGTACCGGAACAACGGAATTAGTGTGTGCCAATAAAGGCATTTCATCATTTGCATTAGAAATCAATCCTTTTTTAGTTTGGTTGGGAAATGCAAAATTAGGCTTTTATCAGCGAGATAAGGTCGAAGAGTTTTTGTCTATTGCAAACACATTAATGCAGCACATAGAAGAATACGTGCCTACCGATTTTCCTCCGATCTACAATATTTATCGTTGGTGGAATCCGCCTCAAGCCGAATTTTTAGCAAAACTAAAATCTGCAATTAAAACTGTTGAAGATGATGCTGTTGTACAACTACTTACCGTTTCTTTTTGCCGAATAGTAATTGAACTTTCTAATGCTGCGTTTAACCATGTTTCTACATCATTCAAAGATGGTAATGAAGGTTTCTTTTCAATAGATATTGCAAAAGAAGCTTTTATTTCAGTTTGTGAAATGGTTGCTAAAGGAGCACTATTACAACCTCGTGCAACATCAAAAGTGTTATTGCACGACTCGAGATCCATCCCTGCGGAATGTTATGGGGCATATGATACGGTTATTACTTCGCCACCATACCCAAATAGAATTTCGTATATTCGTGAATTACGTCCATATATGTATTGGCTGGATTATCTTGAGACATCTGATCAGGCCAGCAATCTTGATTGGCAGGCAATAGGTGGAACATGGGGACGAGCGACAAGTCTATTGGGCACATGGAAAAGCGACCATTCTCTCCCTCAATATGTTTATGATATTGCAGAAAAAATATCTAATTCAGACAACAAGTCTGCAAGGTTAATGGCAAACTATGTATTAAAATATTTCGAAGATATGCAAAAACACCTTTCTTCCGTATATGCCGGATTAGCCGCAAAAGGCAGAGTGTTCTACATTATCGGAAATTCAAATTTTTATAACATTACTGTTCCGGCCGAAAAAATATATGTTGATATGATGACTACAATTGGTTTTGTCGATGTTGAGTATCACATTGTTCGCAAAAGAAATTGCAATAAACAGCTTTACGAATTTGTTGTTTCTGGGCAAAAATGATAAAGGAGAGATAAAAATGGAGATAGCCTCTTTAGTATTAAGTGCAATGAGCACCCTTGCCGCAGTTGTATCTGCGATTGCCGCCATAGGGGCGAAGAACGAAGTTAAAAATTTGAAAAACAGTATTAATGGCAACGGAAACACCCAAGTTTCTGGTGACGTGTCAGTCAGCAACAGTGGAAATAATCGAGGCGTTATTTCGGGGGTGAATTCTGGTGAAATCAATATGTGATCTTCTTAAAAGAAAACCATCCATAGAAAACTCATGAGATAACTACGGTGTCGAAGCTACTTCGAATTCGGGGCTGATTGTTGTAAATCAAGGTATGGGTTATGATAATACAAAAGCACTGTGTCTTGATGTTGTAAGCGATGAATTGAAGAAATACAAGGCCGAGGCATACGAGGAAGCCAAGCGCCGGGATAGCTACTTGCTTGAAAAAGTCGTTGCAGAGCTAAGTAAACGGAACATGACTGATGAACAAGCGCTGTCCGAGTTTAGAGAGCCATCTATGCAATATGATTACACAGAAGCTCAAAAAGCGTATATAAAAGCAGGAACACCAGAACTTGCATCAGTATTGTCAAATATTCTGGCCGAGAGAATCGGAGAATCATCACGCACGTTGCTTCAAATTGCATTAGGAGAATCTATTAAAATTGCTCCGAAACTAATTGAAACGCAAATGGCTACATTGGCATTGGCATTTATTCTTAAACATACAAAACGGCTTAATGTCAACGACCACAGTTCTCTTGTTGAGTATATTCAAAACACTGTTTTGCCGATTTACAAAAAAGGTGTCAGTCAAAAACAGTCAGAATTCCAACATTTAAACTTTACTGGATGTAGTCAGTATTCAGCGTTAAGCCAAGAATTGCCATCGTTCTTTTTGAATACTTATTCCGGGCTTTTTATGAAAGGAATTGAGAAAGACAAATTGCCAAAAGATGCTGATGGCAAAAGTTTTGTGGACTTGTATCCCAATCTATTCTTAAAATGTCTAAACAACAGTGACACACTTCAAATCAACGCAATATCCGAAGATGTCCTGACAACTTTAATAGAGAGGTTGGATATGAGTCAAGAGCATCAGCAAATATTCAAAAAGCTCTTCAAAGAAAATAGAATGTCAGAGGAAGCTGTGCAAAAATTGGTTGTTAAACTTGTGCCTGAGATGCAGGATGTTTTTGATTATTGGGCCAATAGTGGGATTGCGCTTTTGACATTAACTTCGGTCGGTATTGTAATCGGAGCGCAATACGCTAAGATTATTACTGGCCAAGACTATGATCTAAACATTTGGATTTAATCCAAAGAAAACAGAATTAGTATATGATGTTTCTTTATTCAAAGACCGCTTACCATTGGTAGGCGGTCTTTTTATATCAAAAACAAAATCACAGGAGGAACGATATGCCAAGAAAACAACCTCCCCCCTTGAAGAATGTAATGCTGAACTGGAACACACGCAGAAGCAGTTGCAGCAGTACGAAAACCGAAACAAGATGCTCAACCGTAAACTGTCTGTTGAGAAACGCAAGAAGCGCAATCACCGCATTTTTCTGTACGTCGGCTTTATGGAAAGCATCGTGCCGGAGCTGAGAACCATGACGGAGGACGAAGGCAAGAACTTCCTGTATCACATTGCAAAGAGTATGGAAGCACAGGAGTATTTGAAAAAATGAGCCGAGGGGGTGGATGCCGGATAATACTCTTGGTAACAAAGGCGCACTTATACACCTCGTCGGGGCAAGCTCCATATCGTTCGTTTCGCCGCAAGTGGCAAAACTCATTCATTCTGCTGCCCCTCCTCTCCCCACAAAATTTTGCAGCTTTGCGGGGACCCCATGAGGTGTCGTGCGCTCTGCCGAGAGCTTGTGAGCGCATGGAAATCTTCACGCGCTCACAGCGGCAAGCGGCATCAGGGCATCCGCATTTCCTATGACCTTGTGGGCTTTATCCCCGTGGAAGAACTGCTGAAACAGAAAACGGCATGACCGAAGCCACACCGTTCCTGAGAAAATACAATATTACTTTCTTATGACCCCCGACCTCATCCCGGGGTGCGGTTTTCTGATTCTTATTCGTCCTCTTCCTCATCATCGACAAAGATCTGCTGTGCCGCTTTATAGCTGAGAGACGTATTTCCCTTCGGCGTTTCCAGAAGGATCGGCCCTTCGTAAGGCTCCTTTTCCAGCACGGTGACGGGCATATCGATCTCGATCCCCTTGCTCTGGATATAGTCCATCAGGCTGTAGTCCTCCATGACGCGGCGCACATGGGTCTTCTCGCCCTCCTCCAGCTCGACAAGGACGCGGCTCGTGATGCCGCTCCTGCTGCCATCCACGCGCGGGATCGGATCACCGTGCGGGCAGTACTCCGGATTTCCCAGATATGCATCGAGCTTGCTGCAGAGCTCCTCATTCGTCTGATGCTCGAGGCCTTCTGCCCGCTCATGGGCTCCGCTCCATGAGAAATGCAGACACTTCACCAGAAAGACCTCCCACAGCGCATGATACCGCATAAGACGTCCGGCTTCCCTGCGTCCCTTCTTCGTCATCCGGCTGCCTTTGTAGGCGGTGTAATCCACGTAGCCCTGCTTCTGCAGCTTTGCGATCATTTCACTGACAGACGGCGGCGATACATGAAGCATCTCGGAGAGCTCCTTATTCGTCACCAGTTCATGGCTTTCGCTGATGATGTAAATGGCCTTTAAGTAGTCTTCCTTCCCTGATGTCATATCCATCCTTCTTTCCGGAAGAGAGGAAATAAAAATCCCTCATCCCCTAAATTTTTATGCCTAACGATTCATTATAGATATTATAGGTCATAATTAAATTTTTGGGAAGAGGAAAAAGAAAATACGGATTAGGGAATAGTGACTGTTAGACGCTCTTTCCCGCTCTCTTTCATACCGCTAGTACCCTATCCGCCCCTTCGGGGCACCTTCCCCGCGAGGGGAAGGCTGACGATACGAGGATACTGTCATCTAACATGTGGCGAAACCGCCACCTCAGCCTTGAGCCCTAGTTACCAGTCAACGCACTCTTCTTTTCTCCCTCCTTCCTTTGGAAGAGGGGACCCCGAAGGGGCGGAGGTTGGCTCTCGAAGCGGTATTTTCACACGCGGGGATACCAACCCCGCCTCGCTTCGCTCGTCTGCCCCTTCCAGAGGAAGGG
>DLZS01000107.1:0-212 GCA_003447275.1 Dialister sp. | reverse complement strand
TAATCGGGCATCGCCCTTTATATAAATTGACGCGGAGCGGTGGATAGGGTGCTCTCATAAACGACGTACTTGAGACGCTCTTTCCCGCTCTCTTTCATACCGCTAGTGCCCTATCCGCCCCTTCGGGCCACCTTCCCCTCGAGGGGAAGGCTGACGATACGAGGATACCGTCATCTAAAATGCGGCGATGCCGCCACCTCAGCCTTGAGCCC
>DLZS01000104.1:0-17371 GCA_003447275.1 Dialister sp. | reverse complement strand
GGATTCATTTCTTCACAGCCCCTCTATGCCTGAAAGATCCTGCTGGACTATCACTCTTCCTGCAAAGCCTTTCTCAGTTACAGGCTCTTATTTCTCTTCCATGGCTTCTTTCTTTGCCTGGTAGGTGCCTGGCTGCGCCATGACCTTTGGTTTCTTCATTTCATTGTACGCCTGGATCATCATCGCGCATTCTACGCGTTTCTTCTGAATCTCGCAGGTGATATGGTACGGCTTATGAATGTCGCCGGCAAATGCTTCATTATTCGCATGGCAGCCGCCGGAGCAGAAGAATTTCGCCCAGCAGTCGACACATTCCGGCTTGCTGAAGACGTGGTTCATACGGAAATCGCGCATCATCTTGAAGTTCTTGAGACCTTCATAGACGTTGCCGATGACGTAGCCTTCTCGTCCGACAAACTGGTGGCAGGGGTAAATATCGCCATTCGGTACGACGGCGAGATACTCGTGACCGGCACCGCAGCCGCGAAGACGCTTCGGGAGGCAGGGGCCCTTCCAGAGGTCCATATTGAAATGGAAGAAGAAGAACGGACGGCCTTCTTCTTCTCTTGCGATGAAGAGCTTGGCGAGGCGGTCATATTCCGCTTTGACGCGCGGCAGATCCTCTTCCTTGATGGAGTAGTCGGCAGTGTCTTCGCCGACGACCGGTTCCATGGATACAGCCGGGAAGCCCTTGTCAATCATATCGATGACGTCGGTCGTAAAGTCCATATTGTAGCGGGTGAAGGTACCGCGGACATAGTATTCCTCGCCCTTGCGGTTCGCCACGCAGTACTGGAGATTCTTCACGATCTCATCATAGGTGCCTTCGCCATGGACACCCGGACGCATACGATCATGCATTTCCTTGCGGCCGTCAAGCGACAGGATGAGGCTGATGTGATTGTCTGTCAGGTATTTGACCTTTTCCTTGTCGAGCAGAAGGCCATTCGTGGTGAGGGACATCTTGATCTTCTTGCCGTGCTTCTTTTCCTGCTTGTGTACATAGTCGATGGTCTGCTGTACGACATGCCAGTTCATGAGCGGTTCACCGCCGAAGAAATCAAGCTCGCAGTGTTCACGCGGACCGCTGTGTGCGATGAGGAAATCGACAGCTCTTCTGGCAACGTCGAAGCTCATCAGCATGCGCCACTGGCCATAGCCGCCCTGTCCGGCGAAGCAGTACTGGCAGCGCAGATTGCAGTCATGAGCGATATTGATGCAGAGCGCTTTGATGATCGGACGGTCTTCGATCGCCATTTTGTAATTCTTATCCATCGGTGCAAAGAGTACTTCTTTGGCGATGAGTTCATCAAGGTCATCCATGACTTCATTGAGTTCGGCCTCTTCGTAGTCTTTGGCCAGATTCGCCAGAACCATTCCCCGGTTGGTTCCATTGTAATACGCGAGGACCTTGTACGTCACATCATCGACGACATGTACGATGCCGCTGTTCACATCCATGACGATATTCATGCCGTTCTGCTGGAAACGGTGGATCATTGGCTTAACGTTGTAATCCATGAAATGTTATTCTCCTTTTATTGATTGCTTGCTGGTATATCGGGTAAGGCTTATGGTCTGGAAGGGCTCAACAGTTTTATGGCTTCAAAGGGATGGTGCGGCGCAGCCGATCAGGAAGCGCCGAAAATTCTGATGCTATTTCCCTTCCACCCTCATCCATTCTCTCACAAGAAAAGCCCCCGGTCTCAAGGCCGGGGGCTTGGCCGTGCATCAGCTTATGCTCTCTTTGCTTCTGCTTCTTCCTGTTCTGTGCAGATCAGGTTGCCAATGGTGCAGCTTGTTTTGCAAGCGGACTGGCAGGAAGTCTGACATTCACTGCAGCCTTCGAATTTGATGGAGTCCTGCAGAGAAGACTTGTTGATTGTAACGATGTGTTTGGACATGATGTCACCTCCCTGAAACCAATATTTCTTGCATTATCATACCATAGGTGAGGGTAAATGTACACCCTCTCGAGAAAAGTTATTATAAGGAAGTGGGGGGCCGGGCAGGCCCATCGGTCCATGTTCCCTTTACCGTCATGGTGAAGAGGCAGCAGGTTCTGCGGATCCAAAGGAGAGCGAAGCGCATGATCGGCCGCTTCCTTAGTATGCGTGCCGCACATCCATTCCTGATTTACAGCATCTGACAGATCCCGTAGATCGCGCCCACAGGGATAAGAGCCATCATGGCGAGCGCTCCGAAGCAGCCATTGCCTTTACCGTGTACGGTGAACCAGTCGTCCGCAATGCTCTTCATTTCCTGGAATTCTCTTTCGAGTCCCTGGAGGATGCGCCAGAGCTCGCGGCAGTCGGCTTCGGTCATTTCTTCGCTGGCATCGACTTCAAAGCCTTCCTCCGCCTCAGCTTCGCGCTTCTTGCGCTCGGCTTCCTTCTTCGCCTTCTCTTCCGCAGCCGCCATCTGTCCTTTGATGGAGGATTTCCAGTCGCCTGTCTCCTCTTCCTTTGGAGCGACTTCCACCTCTTCCTCTTCCTTCGGTACTTCTTCCTTCGGCGCTGCCTCTTCCTGATCGACGACCTTGAGCAGTTCTGCCTTCAGGGCCTCCATGTCTTCGGTGTATTTATGAACGGCTGCATCCCAAAGTGCATAGTCGAGTTTCTTTTTGAAATCATACATCGTCCCCATTGTCGCCTGATTGAAAAGGAACTGGGTGTTGTCCATATCCGCAAAGATCTCGCCAATGCGTCCCTTGTGCTTGAACTTCGACTTGCCCACTTTGACAAAGTACATGTAGGTACCGATGTGCGCTCTCAGGTTTCCGATCGGGGTGTCGGATTCGTGCTTTTTATCAAAAAATCCCATGGATGGTTGCTCTCCTTACATTTTTATTTCTTCTTATTATATAGGGAACGAAGGGAAGGTTCAAGGTTTTTGAAAAGAGTGACTTGTGACTGGTAGCTTGTGTCCAGTCACTAGTCACTAGTCACTAAAATCCCCCTCAATACATCGCCTCATATCCTTCCCCCATTGTGATGAGTCCGATGCCCATGGCCTTCATGAGCGGCTCTACGAAGGGGAGATCCCGCAAAAAGAGGTCGTACTGCATCCCCTTTCCTACGACGAGACGTACCTCCATCGTCGTTTCCTCCGGTAGCCGAAGATCTGCCATCAGCTTCTTCCGATCGACCAGCACGAGATGCGTGAACGCGCGAAGTACGCTCCGAAGCAGGCTGTCGGACGGATCGACCCTTTCGAGTGCTCTCACGAGAGAGTACTTTCCCACCCCTGACGGATTTCCATCATAGAGCAGCATGGAGGGGCGTCCTAGCTCCTGCGACCGATTTCCCAAAAGCACGAGCGCGACAGGCAGCACTTCGCCAAAAGGCGGAAAGACGCGCTGCTTGCGGATCCTTTGGAGATCGGGATCCTTCATCATGATACTGACGCGATTCCCTTCGACCAACCGGTAAAGACCATGCGCTACCCCCATCCACAGATCCCGATGCCTGGTGAGCCAGCCGGCTGCGACAGCCGCGTACGGCTCCTTCGTATCCGCCGTGAGGCCGAATCGATTGATATAGTCCTTCTGATACAGAAGCTCCGGATGCTTGGCATCTTTTTCCAGGAGCGAGAGCAACTCCGCACGCGTCATCTGCGCCGGAGCCTGCGCTCCGCTCACGGGGACGCCGTACAGGCCGTGGAAGAGATAAAGGCAAAAAACACCGAGCATCCCGCCCAGCTGCTTCAAAGGAAGAGACACCGGCTGTCTCCCCGCAGGCGTGAAGTGATCACTTCCTCCGCCGGTGATGAGCGTCACGATGGAGATCCGCGGCAGCTTTTCCATGCCGAGCATCTGCAAAAGAAGCGCTTTGTTCAGTGAGGTCTTGAGGCTCCAGCAGCGAAGGAGACGCGAAAGCGGCTTTTCTTTTTCCGGATATGGCCGGATCTCAAAGAGTGTGAGGCTCTTTCCTTCTTTATCGAGCGTCATAAAATCAAAGTATCCGATCTCCGCCATCGTCCCATCTGTCAGACGTACATCTCCGTCCAGCGGAATGGCATGGAAAAAGTCCTTCTCCGAAAGCAGCTTCTGCGCCATGCGGCTCCCTCGCTCGGAAGTCTTGCCGATAGCGGTATGCACCATGCCCCAATTCGTATCTGTCATTTTCAGTGCTTCTGCGTGAGAGACGAGATACGTGCTGATGATGTCCTCATAGGAGCGCCCTGTATCACTCGCCGCCCCGCCCTCTTGTATATAGTCCTTTACATACAGCTCGCCCGGACGCGCGAGATCCTTCTCCAGCTGACCGATCAATTCCGCTTCTGTGTATGCCATCGTGATCCACCTCCACTGCTATTGATACTATCTTATCATATTTCAGAAACGGGTATAAGGAAATGCCGGAAAATCGCGGGAGCTTCCTTTCCCTTGGATGCACGAAAGGCAGGCACCAGTTATTTCAGACAATAAAAAAGCCCGCCCCAAGAGCGGATCGTTTCTGGAGCGGGTGAAGGGAATCGAACCCTCGTAACCAGCTTGGAAGGCTGGCGCTCTACCATTGAGCTACACCCGCATAAAAATGGTCGGAGCAGCAGGATTTGAACCTGCGACCCCTTGGTCCCGAACCAAGTGCGCTACCAAACTGCGCTATGCCCCGACAATGTTTAGAAGTATAGCACGGAAATTCGGATTTGTCAATACATTTTTAAAAGCCCATGACGCATATCCTGTTTCCTTCTTACAGGCGCATACGCTCGGCATGATCCATGGAAAACGCGCAGCTTTCTCTGAAACAGCAAAATTTATTTGACAAACCCCCACTCCATTTGTTACAATATTTTATGTCAATGCCGGTATAGCTCAGCTGGTAGAGCGGCGCATTCGTAATGCGTAGGTCGCAGGTTCAAATCCTGTTGCCGGCTCCAGAACATGAACGCCCATGTGTATGCATGGGCGTTTTTTTTGTGATCCCCATCCCATCGGTTCTCCTCAGCAGAGCGCCGCCCGGGCTTTCCCATGCTTTTCCCGCTTCCATGCTCATTCGCCAAAAGCATTTGTGATTGAAGAAAATACAGACTATACTAATGACGTAGATCGGAGCTGCCACAGGCAGCCCTAGCCATCAAGGAGGATACGATATGGAAACATACAAACAGGCTCCCATCATCGGCTCGCGCCGTGTGGATGAGAGCGCAGAAGGCAGCCGCGCCAAGGTGTACTTCACCCGCGTGATCGATGCGACGCACCTGATCTCGCTCTACGCACGGATCAATGATGCCATCTATGGCAAAGTAGCCATCAAACTGCATACCGGTGAAAAGCATGGGCCGAATATCCTGCCGCGTGACATGGTAGCAGCCTTTCAGAAGCAGGTGAAGGACAGCACGATCGTAGAAACGAATACGCTCTACCAGGGAGACCGCTACACGACAGCCATGCATCGCGACACCCTGAAGGTGAATGGCTGGACCTTCTGCCCCGTCGATATCATGGACGAAGAAGGGACTATCGAGCTTCCTGTCCGTGGCGGCAAGCATTTCAAGACAGTCTCCATGGGCAGCCACATCGTGAACTATGACTCGATGATCGTCCTCACCCATTTCAAAGGGCATGCCATGGGCGGCTTCGGCGGCTCGATGAAGAATCTCGCCATCGGCTGTGCGGATGGACGCATCGGCAAGAGCCAGGTCCATGGCGTCGATGTAAACAACCAGCCAGAAGACTGGAACGCCTGGCCAGGCAAGGAGCTCCTCATGGAGAACATGGCGGAATCCGCCAAAGCCACCATTGATCTCTTCGGCAAGCACATCGTCTACCTGAATGTCCTGCGCCGCATGTCTGTCGACTGCGACTGCGCCGGTCTCATCGCTGCCGAGCCGACGATCCCGGATATCGGCATCCTCGCCTCGACCGACCTTCTCGCCATCGATCAGGCATCGGTCGACCTCGTCTATCAGACCGCCTCGAATCAGGATCTCGTCAAGCGCATCGAGTCTCGCCACGGTCTCCATCAGCTGCAGGCGATGAAAGAGCTCAAGATGGGAAATCCGCAGTATGAACTCATCGAAGTGGAATGATAAAGGTTCAGCGGGTTCTATAGGTTCAAGAGGTTCAAAGGGATTGGTGCGGCGCATCATAATCAGAAGCGCCGCGGAATTTTGATAGCGCTTCGCGCCGTCGTCATTTCGAGCGTAGCCGAGAAATCTCTATGGCAGAACGCTCATTGCCTGCTGTGAGACAGCACCAAGACATCGTTTTCCCTCGGCGCATGCACGCTGATTTCCTGCGGTGCAGTAAAGATCCCTCGGCTACGCTCGGGATGACGATGCCGGAGAATCCCAGTGACTAGTCACTAGTCACCAGTCACTCCTAATCCCTAATCCCTAATCCCTAGCCACTAGCTACTCTTCCCTGCTTTCAAACTTATCCCCCCAGGTCGTGCCGCCCCATAGGTCCCCATAGCATCAAAAAGCATTTTCCCCGCGGAAAATGCTTTTTGCTTTCAATTTACAGCCCCTCGTTCTTTGACTATAATGAGGATAGAATCTATCATCTTTCCGGAGGTGCTCTCTATGAAAAAACGTACACTGCTCCTGACGCTTGCTGCCTTTTGGACAGCAACTGCGATTTCTGCCAATGAACCCACGCTCCCCTTCACGGCCGCAGTCAAAGAAAACGGCATGTGGGGCACAGTGAATGGTGCCGGCCAAGTCGTGATCCCGATCTCGTATGACCGTCTCGGCCTCTCACTCTCCGAGGCCGACGAGCAGAAGGAGGACCTTCTCTCTGAAGAGGGGCGTGATAATCTCATCGAAGCAGAAAAAGGCGGACTTCGCGGATTCTTCACCCGCACGGGAAAGGAAGTCATCCCGATCTCCTATGAAAGCCGCTCCATCTGGAAAGAAGGCGCTCTCGCCGTCCGTGGGAAGGACAAGAAGATCTCCTTCTATAAAAAAGATGGATCGCTGATCTCTCGTGCCGCCTACGATCAAGTCTCCGACTTCGAGAACGGCATGGCGATCGTAAAGCAGGGCGCGACCTATGGCTATCTTTCGCTCGATGGAAGAGAAGTGAAGCCTATCTATCAGGAAGCGCGCTTCTTCGAAGACGGTCTCTCCGCCGTCAAAGAAAAAGGACGCTGGGGCGTCATCGACATGACGGGTCGCTATATCGTCTCCCCGATCTACAAGGATACCGGTGCTGCCTTCCAAGAGGGACGCCTCTCCGTCAAAAACCAGAAGAATCTCTGGGGCTACATAGATAGAGAGGGCAAGGAAATCATCCCTCCCGCTTACAAAGCCGTCTCGCCGGCCTTCAGCGAAGGCTATGCGGCTATTCTAGGCGACAGCAAGCTCTGGGGATTCATCGATACAGAAGGAAACGTCACTGCAAAGCCGCAGTTCAAAGCTGTGCTGACCCCCTTCTCCGAAGGGCTCTCCGGTGTCAAGACCATCGACGGCAACGGCTATGCCAGACCTGACGGCACCATCGCCTTCATGGCAGACTATGACCAGCTTTTCCCCTTCAAGGACGGCCTTGCCGAAGTCAGAGAAGGCGAGGTGGAGACGCGCACCATCCGCAGCCTTCCTCCTATCTCCATCGGCATCGGCTGGGGATGGGGCGACTGGCTTGCCTTCCGACATCACCATCACCCATGGGGCTGGGGATGGGGCATCGGCCTGCCCATCTGGTATCCCGGCCAGTACGACTATGAGCCTGTCACATCCGTCACGGAGAAGCGCGGCTATATCGACAAGAACGGGAAAGTCATCGCCAGCCCCGCCAATGACCGCGTCTTTCCCGCCGGAAGAAAAGGCATCCTCCTTTCGAAAGACGGCCGCTATGGCTGGGTCGACCGCGAAGGCACCTACATCGCTCATACCATCTATACCGGCCTCCTCCCCGATGAGGAAGACGGCGTACTTCTCGCCAAAGACGAAAACAAGAAATGGGGCCTCCTCTCCATGGAAGACGGTCACGAGCTTCTGCCATTCTCCTATAAGGAGATCCGATCCTTGGGCAGTGGTCTTTTCGGTTATAAGGAAGAGGGCAAATGGGGCATCGCAGACAAAGAAGGGACACGCCTCACCGCCCCCCTCTACCTCGCCGTATCGAAAGCAGGAGAAGGCCTCCTTCCCGTCAAGACAAAGAACGGCTGGAGCTTCCTCACGCCTGCGGGTCATGAAGCCTTTCCTCATGACGACACCTTTTCCGACGTCACCCCCTTCTCCTCCGGTCTCGCCGGCGTCAAGGTCAAAGGCAAATGGGGGCTCATCGATAAGACGGGAACCTATGTGATGCGCCCCGCTTATGAGGATCTGGATATTTTGTGACAATGGGACAGAGAGCGCCATTCCGTGAAAAAAACGCTGATCCGATCGCTTTGCGATCCGATCAGCGTTTTCTTATTCCTCCTCGATCTCGCCTTCGACCTCAAGATACAGCTTCTCGAGAGCATCCACAGTCTCCTCTTTGGCCTGCCACAGACCTCGCCGCGCTGCCTCAAGGAGCGTCTCGGTGATGCGGCTAAGTGCCCAAGGATTCACACGCTTCATCCAGTCCTGCACCTTGGGATCCAGGGCATAGGCAGCGGAGAGCTTCTCATACATCCAGTCCTCCATGACATCGCTCGTCGCATCCCACTGGAAACTGACGGCGACGCGATTTGAAAGATCTGCCGCGCCTTTGTAGCCATGCTGCATAAGGCCTTCGATGAATTTCGGATTCACAGTCTCCGTGCGGAAGATGCGCTTCGCTGCCGCTTCGACAGTGCGTACCTTGATGCGGCTCCGATCGCTGCTGTCCCCTTCGTAGGCATGCGGTTTCTTCCCCGAGCAGCTTCTGACCGCTGCGATGAGGCCCCCGTGATAAGCATTGTAGTCATCCGATGACATCATATTGGTCTCATGGTTATCCTCATTCTTGATGGTGACTTCCATATGCGCGAGACGCTCACGGAAGAGCTCCGGCTTGTAGTCGCCATTTGACTTCGATCCGTAGGCATGACCGCCCCATCGGATGAAAACATTCGCGAGGTCATCGAGGCTATCCCAATTTTTCTCCTCCAGAAGCGCCGCAACGCCTGCGCCATACGTCCCCGGGGCATCCCCGAAGATGCGATACGCAGCCTCCCGCCACGCCTCTTCCTTGGGCGAGCCTTTCTCTTCCATGATACGGCTGTCCTCAGAAATATGTTTCCTGACGTAATTATCCTCGTCATTTTCCGCAAGAGAGGCGGCGAGCAGCACCGCCCTGTCCATCAGCGAGACGACAGAGGGCATGGTATCACGGAAAAGCCCGCTGATGCGCGCCGTCACATCGATGCGCGGACGCTTGAGCTCCGACAGGGGGATGGGCTCCAAACGCTTCACATAGAGGCTGCCCGGCTCCCAGATAGGACGAATGCCCATGAGATAGAGAAATTCCGCGATGCACTGTCCGTGACTTCGCATATTCGCCCCCGACCAGAAAACCATGCCGACGCTTTCCGGATACCGGCCTTCGCTCTCGATATATTGCGAGATGACCTGATCTCCGAGCTCTTTTCCCACCTCCCATGCCGTCCTTGTCGGCAGACGCCGCGGATCGATGCCGTAGAAATTCACCCCTGCCGGCAGAAGAGAGACACCGCCCGCGTGCGGAGAGCCGGAGATCCCCGGCACAATGTAACGGGCAGAAAGCCCGCGAAGGGTATGCTCCATTTCCTTTTTTGTCTCTGCAAGGCGCGGATATACCTCCTCACAAACGAAACGAAGCAGCGGCTGCTCTCTCTCTGTCCCCAGTGCCTTCGCCTTCTCTTTGTCGAAATGCATTTCTGCCAGCTTGCGGACCAGCCCCTCTGCCTTCTTCTGCAGGCGCGCCATCCACTCGCCCCCGGTGAGACCATTCGGAAAAAGTGTCTGTGCCTGTCCCAGCAGCGTATCCACGGATGTCCCCTCCTCCTCAGCCAGCAGCTCACAGATCGAGGGGATGTCACCATTCGGCAGACGAAGAAGAGCCAATATTTCATGGATGAGCGTTTCCTCCTTCGGCATCTCTCCTAGAATGTGCAGTCCGACATGGCACTCGCTATTTTTGAGATCTTCGATATAGCAGTGAAGGCGCGAAAGATACCCTGCCAAATCCGCTTCCGTATACGGCACCTCACCGTCCAGACTTGCTTTCTCCGCAAGCTCACGGATCCGTGGTACCAGCCGCTTCGCCGTTTCCGGTTCCGATTTCTCAAAATGCGCGTACTCATCCATCGCCTGCTCCAGTTCAGCCAGCTCCTCATACGTCCCTGCCTCTTCCATCGGTGCAGGCAAATGATCCACAAGACATGCGCCGCCGCGCCGCTTCGCCTGGATCCCCTCTCCCGTGATCGTCATATGGTAGGGATAGATATTCGGCAGACTTCCCAGAGCCAGGTCAGGATAGCTTCCTCTATCCATCCCCGCACTTTTTCCCGGAAGCCATTCCAGATTTCCATGCGTCCCCACATGGACCACGGCATCAGCTCCCCATACATCACGGATCCACTGATAGTATGCCAGATACTGATGCGTCGGTGCTATGAAAGGATCATGATAGATCTTCGACGCATCAAAGCCATACCCGCGCGGCGCCTGCACCGTGAGGAAAATATGCCCGTCCATCAGCCCCGGTACCAGAATATCGCCCGACTCCGTCGTCATGACCCTGCCAGGCGCCTTTCCCCAGTCCTTCTCCATCTGCCGCCGCGTCTCTTCGGGGAAGGTAGCAAAGAGATCACAGTAGAGCTTCTTCGGAACCTTCTGACACGCCGCCTCCTGCTCCTCCGTCAGCATCGAGCGGTCATTCGTCGCCTGCGCCGTCAGCCGCTTCATGAAGGTCTCCGTGTCCTCCTGGATGAAATCGACCTGATAGCCGGCGTCTTTCATGAAGCCGAGCAGACGGCGCACGCTCTCGATGCTGTCCAGACCATACGCACTCCCGATGTTCGAATTCTTCGGCGGGTAATTGTGAAAAATGATCGCGATCTTCTTCTCCGCATTCGGTTTCCTGTGCAGTCTCGCCCATGCCCCCGCCCGCGAGACCATCGCACGCATACGCTCGGGGATGGGCAGGTACTCCACCTCTCCATCCTCCTTCACATGCTTCGCAGCGATCGGCATCCCGTGAATGATCCCATCAAATTCCGGCATCGTGACCGAGATGGAGATCTCCATCGCATTCATCCCCTCCGGCGATGCCTCCCATTCCTCCTTTGGAGCGATCAGAGAGTAGGCCTCCAGCACAGGGACGCCCATTTCTTCCAGCGCCTTGATGGAAATCGACCCCGACGTCGTAAAGGAGAACTTCATCACATTCA
This sequence comes from Dialister sp., assembly GCA_003447275.1. Taxonomy (GTDB): domain Bacteria; phylum Bacillota; class Negativicutes; order Veillonellales; family Dialisteraceae; genus Dialister. The sequence continues at coordinate 6,083 of DLZS01000104.1, read as the reverse complement.
CGATGACATCGACGAGAGGCTTTCCCTCCTTCATGAAATACTTCTCAAACACCTCATGGATCGTCGGCATTCCCAGCTTCGGATCCGGCAGACCGTTCGTGAAGACTGCGATCACATTCAGCCCCTGCCGCTCTGCCTCCTCTATGAATGCCTTCTGGTAATGTAGGTCATCCCAGATCCACTCATCCCGATAGAAGAGAAGGCCCAGCGTCGGACGCCCCTCCTGCAGGAAAGCCTTCTCATACAGGGAAAGATCCGTCATGAATTTCTTCGCCATCCCCGGATGATAGATCCCTGCCCAGCAGATCGGCGACGGCGGCTCCGCATCAGGCATCCCCTTATCAAAAAGGGAACGCACATAGCGCCACAGATTCTTGTAATTCGTCAGACCCCCATAGAACGAGTACGCCTTCATAGACTCGATGTCTTTTGCCGCGACCCGCTCTATGCACTCCTCCTCTGCCGATCCCGCCGCATCCATGTAATACGGGATCCCTTCCCGCGAGAGAAAATGCATACACGCCGTCCAAAACTTCGTACGTATCGTATTTCCCATGAAACGGATCATGACCAATGCGCTCCCGCGTAGTTTTTCTTCCCACGATGCGCTCCACACGGAGCCATCCTCCGTCTTTACGACCTGTGAGGATGCGGGCATCTCTCCATCTGCGATCAATTCGTCAAGCGCACGGCGCATCATGAAATAGCGCCGATCAATATTCGTCATATAAATGATTTTGGGTGCCATAGATGGATCTCCTTATGCCTCATTCAATCATCCCATTCATCAGTCAAGCAAAAATGCCAAAGGGCGAAATGCGAGAAGGGGTGTCCTAATCCCTAGTCACCAGCCACTAACCACCAGCCGCAAACACTTCCGGATACACCGCCCGCGCCGCCGCTTCCACTGCGTCCACGACATGCTGGCTCATGACGTACTTGTACTTCTCCGAAAAAGGCACGAGCCGCCTCTCTTTGACCGCCCTCACCTCGCGAAGAGCAGGATTTGACAGAAGCCCTTCCTCGAAGGCCTTCGTATCATCCCCCGCCTTCACCCGCCAGGTGGGAAGAAGGATCACATCCGGATCGATCTTCGGGAGGATCTCCAAAGAAAGGTATGCATCCGCCCCCTTCGGCACCTCATACACCGCTGCCCCATCCTTCACATGCGCGAGACGAAGGACATCCGAAAACAGCGTCCCCTTCTTGCCCAGGATCCCGCGAAATGACATGCCGAGAGCCACCCGCTCCTTATCCGGTGAAACCGCCGAGAGCTTGGACGCAAGAGCGGACAGCTTCGACTCCATGTCAGAAACCAGCGCCTCCCCCTTCTCCTCTTCGTGGACTGCTTTCGCGACGCCGCGCACCTTCTCCTTCATTTCCTCTACCGTCGTCGGGATGGCGGAAACATAGACAGGGACACCAGAGCGTGTGAGTACCTCGACCGTCTGCATGGGCGTAGACGTCGAAGCGATCACCAGATCCGGCGCAAGCGCCAAAATATGCTCCGGCTCCATATCGACCGTCCGCCCGACTCGGCTTACCTCGTCCTTGGTGAGGAAACTGATCCCGTCATCTCCCGCATACTTCGAGTAGGAGGCGATGCGGTCAGGGGAAAGAAGCGACGTCAATATCTCGTCCGTCCCGTAGGTGAGAGAAACGATGCGCGTGGGATGGATGGGCGCGGATATAGTGCGCCCGGCATCATCCGTCATGCTTCGCGTCTCGCTTTGCGGCGCGGGCGTGACCGAGCAGGCAGGAAGAAGGATCGATGCCAGCGCGGCAAGTATCGTAAAAAGAATTCTTTTCCACATAGCTTCCTTTGGGCTCATCAAATAAAAAGCGGCGGCAGCCTTTGGCTGTCAGCCGCTTCAGAAGATCAAATGGCGTCCTGAAGGAGATCAGAACTTATGAGAATAAGACAGTCTCCAGTTGTAAGGAAGTTCCAGATTGCCAAATTTATTGGCATAGTTCTCATGATCGAACAGGTTATTCAGAGTCAAAGAGAGCGTATCATTGGGCGTCACATCGTAAATGGTATTCCATGTCACGCGAGACAGAGACGGGATCTGCGGATCAGACGTCTTTGGTCTGCTGGTATATTCTTCCCGATCACCCAGATATTTCCAAGACAATGTGCTTCTGATCTTGTCCGTTCTGTAGGTCACAGATGCGACACCATCCACTCTGGCGGAATCCTGTACCCACCCTTTCTTACCGGTTGGATCATTGATTTCTGGATTACCATAGCCAAGACCAATGCTATAGTTCCAATGGTCATTCACCACCTGATCATACGACAATTCCACGCCTGTATTTCTAAAATTGCCCTTATTGATGGCATAATACAGACCCGTCTCTTTATCTAAATCAGACCATCCGATTTTATTTTTGAAATCCATATGATATACAGAGAATTTCAAACTCTGGCTTTCGCTGAAATTGTGTTTAATTCCCGTTTCATAGGTCCAGCCTTTTTCTGGCTTGAGTGTATCTGGTGCTGCTTTTTTGCCATAATATGAATCAACCGTCGGCATCTGGAAGCCGCGACCAATATCTACATACCAGGAAGTATTGTCATTGAATTTATACAGAGTCTGGAACTGCGGATTAAAAACATTCTGATCCGAAACAGGGTCTTTGATGATTTCCGCACGCAGCCCCAATGTAGCGCTAAACTTAGGAGAAAACTCATCGGTATACGACATATAAAAGCCGTGATTCAGACGGTGTGCATGATTCGCTGTCTTCACAAGCCCTTTATAATTTTCACGTTTGAAAGTGTAACCCGCAATCAACGTATCATTTCCAAGTTCCCAAGTTTTCTGTACATCAGTAATATAGCTGGACAGTTCAGCAGAAGAGTCAACCGGACTCTTTTTGGCATGATCATAGCCGTCCACTTTACGATAATTATAGCCAACAATCGCTTTGATTCCATTATCTTTCCCTGTATATGTCAGCCCAGTCGTCATGCGTTTATCGTCATATCTATAATTGTACTTTGTATATACAGGTTTTTTCTTGCTACCTATATTATACGAATCAGAAAAGCTGCCTCTTGTGATATTTCCTTCCTGATACATTAAATTGAATCCGACTTCATCCGAAAACTTTGCAGCTACAGCTGCCCGATTGCTTTGACCTTTCCCTACCCACCAGTTGATTTTAGAGCCTTCCGGGTATGCATTGCTGTGATTAATAAAATCGCTATACTCCCTCTGGAGTGAGACGATCAACTTCGGTCCCGCGTAAGTCACGCCATAATCATTATAGTAATTACCCACTGTCCCTTTGACAGTAAAGCTTTCTTTTCCATCCTCCGGCGTCTTGGTAATGATATTCACCACGCCACCCATAGCTTCCGCGCCATAAAGTGTCCCGGCAGCACCTTTTACGATTTCAATCTTCTCGATCATATCTTTCGGGATACCTGCCAGTGAATTGTAGTTTTTCAAATTCATTGGGATACCATTGACCATGACCAACGTACCACGATCGTATCCACGCACGACCGTACGTCCAGAGCTGAACCCAAAGTCCTGTCCCCCATCGCCATAACCCGTACTCTCTACGCCGACCTGAGACTGAATGGCATCAAATGCATTTTTATAACCAGCTTCTTGAATTTTCTTTGCAGTAACGACAGTAACGTTCGCCGGCACATCCACATCCGCCTTCTCCGTTCTCGTTGCCGTCACAACGACCGGATTCAGCTCATACACTGCTTCACCGGCAGCAGACGCTATTCCGTACCCCCCCCATGAAATCCCGGCAAAGACGAGTGCTGAGAGCAAACATTTGACATCCTTTTTCATATATATCCTTCTCTCTTATAAATAGCGCAGCCGATTCCCAAGATCCGGAAACAGATCCTTTCGACGACTGTGTGAAAACCATTGATAGAAAATAAAAAATGAGAACCTGAAAACAAGTCCGGCTTCGGGTCTCAAGGTTCTCATTATATTAAACTATCTGAAGTGTATTATTATTGTTTTTATGTGTTTTATTATGAATCATAAATCTCGTATTGTCAAATTTCTATATTAGATTTAGGGCAATAATGAGTTTAGATGATAGGATGAGGAACCTTTTCCCTTTCCACTCCTTTTCGGCACAAAAAGCCCCCGCACCGCTATGCGGTCGGGGGCTCTGTCTTACTTCGTGAGTTCTTTTTCTATTTTTTCGAGCGCCATTTCGAGCGTATGCCAGCCTAAGGTCGCGCACTTGACGCGGACGGGCATCTTGGAAATATCCTTCAGCGTGATAGCGGCTTCGAGCTCTTCGAGCTCGCTTTCATCCGTCACTTTGCCGCGGATCATATCGAGGAAGAGGCGGCAGAGGCGAAGGGCTTCCGGGATGGTTCTCCCCTGCAGGAGTTCAGCCATCATCGCGGTCGATGCCTGGCTGATGGCACAACCGCTGCCGGTGTAGGCGAGGTCTTCGATGACGCCGTCCTTGATCTTGACCTCGATATCGATGTCATCGCCGCAGCTCGGGTTATGTCCGTGCTCATGGACGGTCGGGCATTCGATCTTGCGTTTGTTGCTCTTATCCTTATTGTATTCGAGGATGAGGTCAGTATAAAGCTGTTTGAGTTCCATCAGTCGTCATACCCCATGACTTTCCGGACATCCTTGAGCTTTTCGAGGAAGTAGTCCACTTCTTCTTCCGTGTTGTAGAAATAGAAGCTGGCACGGCAGGAGGCATTGATGCCAAGGTAGATGTGGAGCGGCTGGGCGCAGTGGTGCCCGGTGCGGATGCAGATGCCTTCCGCAGAGAGGATCTGTGCGACGTCATGCGGATGGACGCCTTCGACTTCGAAAGCGACGAGCCCTTCTTTTTCTTCCGGATCCGTCGATCCGATGATGTGAATGAAGGGGAGCTTCTTCATGCCTTCCAGGCAGCGGGTGACGAGGCGTTTTTCCTGTGCGCGGATCTCGTCAAAGCCAATGGCCTGTATATAACGGATGGCTGCGACAAGGCTGACAGCGCCTTCGACATACTGTGTGCCGGCTTCGAATTTGGCAGGAAGCTCGGCGTAGGTGGTTTCCTGCTCATGGACATCTTCGATCATGTCGCCGCCCATCAGGAATGGCTCCATGTCGTTCAAGAGCTCTTCCTTGCCATAGAGGACGCCGATGCCGCCCATGGAGCACATTTTGTGCCCGGAGAAGGCGAAGAAATCGCAGTCTAAGTCCTGTACGTCGACAGGCTTATGCGGCGTGGACTGCGCGCCGTCTAAGACGACGATCGCCCCATGCGCGTGGGCTCTCTGGATGAGTGGCTTCGGATCGAAGTCGATGCCAAGAACGTTCGAGACTTCGGCGAAGGCGAAGAGCTTCACTCTCGGATCGTCGATCTTTTTCAGCTCTTCTTCCGGGAAATGGCCGGTTTTCTTGTCGACGTAGATATAGTCCAGTGTCGCCCCTGTCTTTTGGGCGACACGCTGCCAGGTGACAAGGTTTGAGTGATGTTCTGCAATGGTGATCAGGATATGGTCGCCTGCCTTGAGATGTGTCTCGCCGTAGGAACGGGCTACGAGGTTCAAGGATTCGCTGGTATTTCTGGTGTAGATGATCTCCTTTTCGCTTCTGGCGTGGATGAAGTCACGGACGACCTCCTTCGAGGTGTCGTAGGCTTCCGAGGCGGAAATCGCAAAGATGTGCGCACCTCTATGCGGATTCCCATTTTCATGGGTGGTATAGTCTAAGACCGCATTGACGACGGGAAGCGGGCGCTGCGTGGTGGCAGCATTATCAAAGTAGACGATCTGATGGCCGCCGACCTTGGTTTTCAAAATAGGAAAATCATTTCGAATAAGTTCGCTGTTCATGATCCCTCCAAATGTATAGTGATCTGTTGCGGGTTCAAAAGGTTCCATAGGTTCAGCAGGTTGAAGGGGATGGTGCGGCGCATCAGAAAATGGAAGCGCTGAGAAATTTTTTATTTCTGAGAATACGCTGCTCCCCTAACAGGACAATGCTATTAAGTTAAGCGGCAGAACATTCTTGGCTCCCCATCGGGGGAGCTGCGCGAAGGGCTGAGGGGGCTACGTAGCGGTATTGCATGAAAGTGTTGGA
>DLZS01000084.1:0-2670 GCA_003447275.1 Dialister sp. | reverse complement strand
TTCTTCACAGCCCCTTTTTTTATGGATTATATTTCTGATACACATAGAAGAGCTTGTCGGACATGAAGGAGATGACATTCTGTCCCTCCAGGATATCGGCCCAATAGTCAGGCATGAAGGCGGTGCCGAAGCGGGCGCCTTCGATGGCTCCTGTCACGGCGGCCGTGGTATTGCTCTTGCCGCCATGGTTGGCAGCGGTGATGAGTGCATCGAGCGGATCATCGAGCGCGAGGACGGAGTAGATGGCGATGGCGAGGGCTTCATCGGCATTCGCGCCGCTTCCCAGGGAAGCGATGCTGTCGATGTGGTCCCATGTGCCGCTCTTTCCGGCGGGGCGGGCATTCGCCTGCTCGACCGCGGCGGTGAGGAGACCGATGATGCCTGTCGTCTTGTGCTGCTTCGAGAGGAGGACGGTCACACGCTCCAGAGACTTCGGCAGCGTCAGGCCATAGGTGAGACAGGAAATGAGCGCGGCCAGAGCGCCGGCGCTGTAGTAGGCGGTCGGATTGGAATGAGAGAGCGCAGCGAGCTTCACCGCAGTGTCGAAAGCGAGCTTCTCATCACCGGCAAAAAGGAGACCCACAGGGACGGCTCGCATGAGAGCGGCGCTACCCTTGCTGTCATTCACCTTGAGCTTCGTCGAGCCGCGGCCGTCTTTTGAGAAGGCGGAGAGCAGCCCTTCCTCCGGATTGCGGCGGGCGTGCATGAATTTTTCTCGGACGAGGCAGAATTCTCTTTCATGCGGCTGGCGGCGCATCCATGTCTTCTGTCCGCGGCGAGGTTCTTCGCCCGTCTGGCTGTAAAACCAGCGCATGTATCCGCGGTACACCCCTTCCAAGATCTCCAGCTTCTTGGCATCTGCCCATAAGATCCCATCGATCGTTGCCAGTACCATCTGGGTGTTGTCTGACACAGGCGCTAGTTTTCCATTCTTCGCGTCCCGCACCAGCGTGCGCAGCCCGAAGGGCCCGAAGCGGCGCTGGATACGACTGACGGAAAAACTTTGCAGCGGATAACCTAACGCATCACCGCAGGCTCCTCCGAGAAGCGCTCCGCGAAATTGATCTATCCCTGCCATGGTATCCTCCTTTTCTTGAAATACAGCTTTCCCCTGTGGGTGATCCTTGATCGGCGAAGAGAAGCGTCCCGGGCAGGGGATCTCTTCTGCTTCATCACATCATCCTTGGATAAGCGGCCGGTACCCCGGTCCGCCTTACAGGGAAAGAAAAGTTTCTGACAATCGCTTGCAGAAACCTCGACTTGTGCGGAAATCAGACGCTGATACCCGTACTGTATCATATTGATTATATTATAGCATAAGGGCGAAGGGTTGGAAATGGGGAACGGAATGCACTTGTCGATCCTTTCTTTCTTGTCCCCTTGCAGGCTGTGGTAAAATAGAAACAGGTTATTTAATTTTTTGAATATAAGAGTGCCATGACCGGCGACCGGTCACAGATCGCCTCACAAGGAGCATAGACATTACCATGGAATTCAAACCCTTTCGCATAGAAGACAAAGCACGGATCGACAGCTACTTTGCCGTGCATCATTACGAGCAGATCGACTGCACCTTCAATACACTTTTCCTGTGGCAGGATGCGTACCAGACGTCCTGGGCGGAGCAGGACGGCATACTTTTCGTCCGCGCAGGGACAGGGAAGGATACCTTCTTCATGCCGCCGTTTGCCAAGGAGGAGGAAAATTTCGTACACGGGCTTGCCCTCATCCATGAGGAGTACGACAGGCAGGGACTGCCTTTCCGCTTGAAGTCCGCCTCTTCCTGGGTGACAGAGCAGATCGAACGTCTTGTGCCGGGCAAATATGATTTCATCGAAGACCGGGACAACGAAGAGTACATCTACAGGACGGACGATATGATCCATTTGCCGGGCAAGAAGCTCCGCATGAAGAAGAATCATCTGAACGGATTCCTTCGCCAGTACGCAGACTATCAGTACGAGGCTATCACAAAGGAGAATCTGGAGGATGCAAAGGCGGGGATCCACGACTGGTTCCTCCGTCACGGAGACATCGAGGAAGAGGAGCAGGCGATCAAGCGCTGCTTTGACAACTGGGATGCGCTCGGCGTGAAAGGTGCGGTCATTCGCATCTACGGCAAGGTCGAGGCCTTCACGAATGGCGATAGCATCAATGAAAAAATGGCGCATATCATTTTCGAAAAAGCAAATCCGGAGATCCGCGGTCTCTATCAGGCGATCAACCGTGATTTCCTTATTCATGAATTTGCGGACACCGAATTCGTGAACCGCGAAGAGGACCTCGGCCTCCCGGGCCTTCGCGAAGCCAAGATGGGCTATCATCCCGATCATCTGACGGAGAAATATGATGTGGTGTTGAAACAGTGACTGGTAGCTGGTGACTAGTGACTGGTGGCTAGTGACTTAAATACTACTTTCGGGCATCGCCAACTTTATACTGCGGCGAAGCCGCCACCGATGAGCCTTCCCCGCATGGGGAAGGGGGACCGCAAAGCGGTGGATAGGGTGCTTTCGTAAATCGTTGACTTGAGATGCTCTTTGCCGCTCTTTTTCATACCGCTTGTGCCCTATCTGCCCCTTCGGGGCACCTTCCCCTAGAGGGGAAGGCTGCGATACGAGAATACCATCTTCTAGAAAAGGCGGCGAAGCCGCCACCTCACCCCTGAAC
>DLZS01000143.1:6985-7307 GCA_003447275.1 Dialister sp. | reverse complement strand
TCCAATTTTAGTTTACCACTTCAACCACTTTCGGGCATCGCCGTTTACAAAAATCGGCGCAAAGCGCCGCGCCTCTTAGCCTTCCCTATCGGGGAAGGGGGACCGCGTCAGCGGTGGATAGGGTGCTTTCGTTAGCAGCACAAATGCGCCCCCTCTTTCTCCTATACTACCATCTGTCTTTCATACCATGTCTGCCCTATCCGCCCCTTCGGGGCACCTTCCCCTCGAGGGGAAGGCTGGCGATACGGGATAATCATCATCTAAAAAGGCGGCGAAGCCGCCACCTCACCCTTGAACCTTGAACCCTGAACCCTGAACCAAA
>DLZS01000143.1:407-6740 GCA_003447275.1 Dialister sp. | reverse complement strand
CCAAATGAAAGCAAAGTAAAAAGAGGCTGTGAAGAAATGAGGATTCATTTCTTCACAGCCCCTTTTTCTTTTGGAAACACTTATTTCAGCATGGCCTTCCATTCTTCGGGGTAATCGCCGCGGTATTCGACGACTTCCTCGAGCGGCTTTCTGGGCATCGGCTTGACTTCCTTGTCGGTGTAGCCGAAAGCTATGGCAGCGACCATCTCCCCTTCTTCGCCGAGCCATTCCTTCAGCTCATCGTAAGCGAAGAAGACGTTGCAAGTCCAGAGACTGCCGATGTCATGCGCCGTCGCTTCGAGGCACATGTTCTGGATCGCTGCGCTGATGGACTGGATGTCAGCGAGCTCCATCATGTACTGATCGCTGGGGTAGGACTTGCGGTAGTCATTGCCCTTGGTATTGATGACAAAGACGATGACCGGCGCCTGTTCGAGCACGCGCGCGGTGTAGATGGCAGACGGGATGAATTTCTCATAGCCCTTGCTGAAAATGGCCGTCTCGTCGCCCTTGCGGTTTCTCATGATGCCTTCCTTCAGGCGTTTGACCATGGCTTTGCGTTCCTGTCCGCGGATGACGATGAATTTCCACGGCTGGGCATTCTTTTCGGATGGCGCCCAAAGTCCGGCAGTCAGGATCTCATCCAGATCTTCCTGCGGGATCGGCTTCTGCAGGAAATGACGGATGCTTCTTCTTTTGACGATTTCTTCTATCACTCTGTGGTTCTCCTCTATCTATGATAAAACAACATAGAATTTATTATATGTAATTCGAAGAAAGAAATCAAGGAGGAAATAGACCGGAAGTCGAGAAAGGGGGATCAGGGATCAGGATTGTAGTGGCGGCTTTGCTGCCGTATAAGGATGGGCGACCCGAGGGTGGTCAGTCTCAGTCACTGATACTGCCCGATCGCCTGCTGCATTTTTTCGGCGCTTCCCATGAGGCGATCGGCTTTGTCCATGAGTGCATCCATGCGGGGGTCTTTGCGTTCGGTGACGGTCGCGCCGCTTGCAAGGACGCCGGCAGACAGATCTCCGCCTGAGATCTTGACATAGGTGTCACCGATGAGTCCGGAAGTTGTGATGGAGAATGCCGCATCCTTGGGGATCGTCGCTTTCTGATCGATCTCAAGGTGAAGGACGGCCTTGCCTTCTTCGATGGTGATGGCTTTCAGCCGCCCGACCTTGACGCCGGCGTGGAGCACGGAAGCCCCCGGCGTGATGCCCTGCGCATCATCAAAGACAGCATAGACGGGGAAGGTGGTCGGGAAGAGGCGCTCCATCGGATGCAGAAGGAGGGCAGCGATGCCGATCGCAAGGAAGAGGAGAAGGGCGGTCATGCCGATCTTGGTTTCTTTGGTCATGATGGAAATCCTTTTTGGCAAAATAGTCAGGCTGGCGAGGGGGCTAAAGATTCAATGGGTTGGTCCGCGAGGCGGGGCGACCCTTGATTATGCTTGAAAGCCTCGCGCTCTCTAGTGAGGAGTGAGGAATTAGGAGTGAGGAGTGGTGGTGCGGCGCATAAAAATATGGAAGCGCCGCAGAGTATAGATAATGGCGATGCCCGAAGGTGGTATTTAGTCACCAGTCACTGGTCACTCCTAATCCCTAGCCACTTATCACTAAAGGTTCAACGGGGGCTATAGGTTCAGCGGGTTCAATGGGTTCAGGTGGCGGCTTCGCCGCGTACATATGGGGCGATGCCCGAAAGTCTCTTGGGGAGCGGGTTTCCCGTTTGGGTTTCCTGTCATCGACTACCTGAACGCGAATGAAAAAGATTTCTCGCTGGCGCTCGAAATGACGATACAAGAGAGTCCCTAGTCCCTAATCCCTAGCCACTAGCTACCAGTCACCAGTCACTTTTCTTCATTATACCCTCTTTCTTCTTCTTATGCTAAAATAGGATGGAATGGCAAAAGGATTAGCTCGTGGGAGTTATCCTCCCTTGCCCCTGAATGAAAGCTCTGCTCGGCTCAGGGATGAGAAATCAGGAATGAAGGCAGCAGCTTCGCCACAAATATATATTTTGCAGCGAAGCTGCTACCACAACCCTGAACCCATCAACCTGAACCCTGAACCCAATCTCTGCTTTCCAACTTTTGCCATTTGGTATAATCGTTTCGGCCCGGGACAGTGTCTGTTCACGGGTCAGGTGAATTCTATATCGCCAGAGATATAGAAAGCGCAGCATAGAAATTGAATGAGAAATAAGAAATGCGAGAGGAAGGAGCGGCGCAAAGGAATGGATAAAGCGTCGTTTTTGTGAAAACGGGCAAGTGACCGGGTGTCTCAGCCGCTCTTCATTCGCAGACTCTCTAAGCCTTCTATGCGGCCAACGAAAGAAGGATGCATATGGCAAACATGTACATGAATGATTCGTATTCAGCGGTCCGTCAGGCGGATGGCAAGGTGCTCGGACGGGTGCGCGCTGTGGTGAAGAGTGCGACGCCGCAGGCGGGGGTGAAGGATTTCCGTTTCTTCGTGGATCCTGTCTCGCCGGTGCCGAGAGGTTTCGAGGATGGAGAGAAATTCGGTTTCACGGGCTTCATGAGCCGTATCGGATTCGGATACAATTCATTTGCCGATGAGGAGTCGGCACTGGCGAATCTGGAGTCCGTTTTCGGGGATTGCTTCGTGTCGTTTACACCGTCACTCCGCAATAACAGGTACTTTGTGCTGGATGATATGGTGAAGGAGCAGGGGACGCCCTTCATGGAGGAGGACCGGAATTATTATCCGGTGCCGGCTTTCGGCACGGAGGAGGCGCCGGTCTTTGATGGGGATATCAATAAGTTCTGTCATCATCTGCTGACGGATCGGCCGCTGCCGGGGCTGTCGAAGCGTTACTGGAATAATGATGTGTCGCCTCGTCTCATTGTGGCGGCGACGCGCAATTATGAGAATAAGATCGGGCCGTGGGTGGTCTTTGCGCCGCTGTATGATGAGGCCTTCGATTCCCGCGTGATCGGGGAGGGCGGAGCGTATTTCCGTGTGAAGAACCGCGGCCAGCTGGGGTATGCGGTGGTGGACGGACAGAATTCGGAGCTTTCCTCGCACATCCTTCGCTGCGCGGAGAGCCCGCTCTGGTTCGTACCGGAGGTATTTCTGGCGGATCTTAGGCTGAATCTGAAGCCGGTGCCGCGGGATGCAGACCTCTTGAAGGACTGCGGGGTCGCGGTGAATCCCTTCGCGGATGAGGCGGAGGAGGAAGAGCCTGTCCATGAGGCGCGTGAGCAGATGACGCAGAGGGCGCTCGATGATCTGGTGCAGAGCCTTGGCATCGGCGCTTCGGGCGAAGAGGCGTATGCGCCGAGAAGAAACCGGCGGGATCCCAGTCCCATACGCGAGGCAGAGGCTGTGGAGAAGGCGCCGGTCTCTGCGGAGATCCATCAGGAGCCGGCAGCGCCGGCGAAAGAGCTGCCGAAGCCGTTCACGGAGGGAGATCTCCTCGCCCGCCTGAAGGAGGCGGCGGAAAATGACGGACTCCTCTATGCAGAGAAGGATCTGTTCCATTTCCATATCTCCATGAAGTCGTCCCGCCTGGTCATCCTCGCCGGGAAAAGCGGGATCGGCAAGTCCGGGCTGGTGCGTCTCTACGGGCGTGCGCTGGGGCTTCCCGAGTCGCAGGTGCGTTTCCTGCCAGTCCGTCCGTCATGGATGGATGACGGGGATGTCTTGGGCTATGTGGATATGAAGAATATGGTGTACCGCAGTGCGGATACGGGGCTCGCCGAGCTTCTGATCGATGCGGCGGCGCATCCGGAGAAGCAGTACATCGTCTGCTTCGATGAGATGAATCTGGCGCGTGTGGAGCATTATTTCGCACAGTTCATTTCCGTGCTGGAGAAAGAGGATCATCCGATGATCCGTCTGTACAATCCATCGCTCGCCCCGCGCCTCTACAACAGTGAGAAGTATCCGCCGGAGATCCCGGTGGGGAGGAATGTGCTCTTCACAGGGACGGTGAATGTGGATGAGTCTACCTGCCATTTCTCGGATAAGATCCTCGATCGTGCGAATGTGATCACGCTCAGCCAGTGCCATTTCCGTGACCTGCTGAAGCTTTCGCCGCAGGAGAGAAAGGTGTACAAGGAGATCACGGCCGAGGAGTATGATGATTTCCGCGTGAAGGAGGGCATGGGCCTCAATGATAAGGAGCTCGAGCTGCTGGATGCGCTGAATGATGCCTTCACGAAGAGCGGTATGCCGTATGGCATCGGCTTCCGCGTGGCGCAGCAGATGGGACGCTATCTGGAGAATATTCCCGAGGAGGCGGGGATCAGCCGCGGAGAAGGGCTCGATGCCCAGCTCGTGCAGCGCGTCTTCACGAAGCTTCGCGGCTCTGCCGATCAGCTGTCCGCCCTTCTTTCTCTCTCGGATAAAAATACGGCGGAGGGGCTGCTGCCGGCTATCCTTGTACGCTTCAAGGCGCTCTCGGATTTTCAGGAGTCACAGGCCGTGCTGAAACGGAAAGCCGGGGAGCTGAAGCTCTATGACTACACCATGTAAGCTGCCCTTTAGCGTGGCACTCGGCAAGCGGGAGGCGATGCGCTCCTTCACCCGCTTTACCACGCACCCGGAGGAGCTCAAGGAGGCGCCGCCTGCGTGGCGCTTCACGGAGAATCAGGATCTCTACCTGCGCTTTGAGGCGCCGATGGATTTCCGCTTCACCATGGACGGGCTCGACATCGTGACGCTTCCCGGCGAGGACCGCTATGACGGAGAGACCTGGGTGCGCCCGCGGCGCGCTTGGGATACGCTCCTCTTCAAGGGAGAGGATTTTCCCTTAGTCCCCGGCTACTATGTCCTGACCGTCACCGGGCGCGGCGAGACGTGGTACAGCCTTTTGGAGATCACGCCCCGCTACATGGGCAAGCAGAGCTGGCAGGATATGGGCGAGGAGCTCTTGGAGGAGATCAAGCATCTGTCCTTCGATTTCATGAAAAAGAGCATTCATATGTCGCGTACGCTGGATATCAATCCAGACCTCCTGCTGCGCTTCTATACCATCAGCGACAATTCCCGCATGGTGCTTCATGTGCTCGGCGAGCTTGCCCGCACGGCGAATGGCCGCCTCGTGCGCCGGAAGAAGCCGGCCCGCACCGCCGGCGTCTCTCCGGCGGCATCGCACATCCCGCCCCAGTCCCTGCGCCCTTCGGCCGGGCAGCATCTGCTCTATACGGAGATCACCTACGACGTCGCGGAGAACCGTTTCGCCAAAGCCATCCTGCTTCGCCTCGCGAAGAATCTGCGGGATTTCGTCAGTGAGGTCGATGGCTTCATCGCGCGCCTCGATGCCAGATGTCAGGCGCTCCTGCCGTACACGCAGAATCAGGAGTACAGAAGAGGCGAGGCGGCGCTCGTCAAATTCCGCGACTATCGGAAACAGGCGCTCGCCATCCTTCGAGACATCGAGCGCGTCACCCGCGCGGCATGGTTCGAAGAAGCCGGCAGCCGGATGCCGCCCCTCATTCCGATGACCGTTCTCTGTGATCCGCGCTACTCGCTCCTCTACCACCTCCATCGGCATCTGGAGACGCCTGCCGACAGCTACTCTGTCGCTGATTTTTACCAGTTCCAGTGGAAACGGACGGATAAGCTCTACGAGCTCTGGGGATTTCTCCAATTCATCAAAGCGCTCTCCTCGCTGGGCTGGGAGATGGAGGAGGGCATGTCCGTCATCAGGGAGGACGGCCGCTACCGCCTCTCCTCGCTGGAGTCCGGCGCTGTCATCAGCATGAAGAAGGGCGAAGAGGAGATCCGCCTCACCTACGATGGCATCATCCCCGCTGCGTCTGCCGATACAGACCGCATGACTGCGCCGCTTTATACCAATAATGCCCACCGCCAGCCCGATCTTCGCATGGACTGCTATAGAGGGGAGATGTACTGCGGCTCTCTGGTCGTCGACTTCAAGTACCGTGACATGCTCTTCCTGTGGAACGATGAAAACCGCGGCGAGGGCCTGCGCCGCCAGTTCAACGGTTACCGCGATATGAATACAAAATTCTACCGGGACATGGATGAGGCGCAGTCCCTCCGCGACAGCCGTCCTGTCAAGGAGGTCTGGGCAGTCTTTCCCAGAGAAGTCCCCGGCAGCAGCGATGAGGACTACAGCCTGAGATTCATCCCCCTCTCACCGGGCAGCGAAAGCCGTCTCCCTCAGCTTCTGGAGGACTATCTGAGATCATTGGGGCTGGGCGGCGACTAGTGGCTGGTGACTGGTAGCTAGGGATGAGTAGCTAGGGATTAGGTTTGCGATACGAGAAAACCGCTAGTTTCAAACCTCCGCGGTTTTATGCGCCGCACCACCATTTCGCATTTCTCATTTCTA
>DLZS01000143.1:0-133 GCA_003447275.1 Dialister sp. | reverse complement strand
GTAATCAAGGGGCGAGCCGCCCCCAGGGCTAACCCTGAACCCTGAACCCTTTGAATCCCGTAGTTTGAAAGCAGGGATGAGTGGTTTCGAGTGGCTGGTGACTGCTTACTACCTTCGGGCATCGCCGTTTACA
>DLZS01000125.1:40758-46328 GCA_003447275.1 Dialister sp. | reverse complement strand
CTATATCCCAAGCCTGAGCCAGCGCGGCATCCATACAGAAATCCACTTGGGTACTGCAGAAACGAATCACCGGTTCTACAGCTATCGCATGAAACGGCAGGGGCGGAGCTGGTCCAGCGAAGGAATGGAGTGCATGGTCTGGGTACTGACCGCCCGGAAGAATAAGACGCTTACGCAAGCCCTCTTGTACCATGCTAATGGGAAGAGCTACAAAAAGATGGATAGAGCCATGCACAAAGCCGTGGTGCAGGCAGAGCGCAGAATGAGAAACTATAGGCCAGGATGCCTGGAAGGGCGTATAGGCATTTATGGAGCTTCTTCTTCCCCCATGGGAAGACTTGCCAGAGCAATACAGAAATACTGATTAAACCGAAGCCACGGAGATAGTAATTATCGACAATCAAATGAATTACCGAGGAAAACTTGACACTTACGAATTTTATTCCCCTCATTGACTCGTTTCAGCTTGGCCGGTTTTCTTTTACTAGTCGTAGAAAAGTCGAGTAGATTTCCCCCGATTCTTTCCAGTAAAGTGGCTCTCTCATAATTTTCTGTATGGTTCGCCGTGGCTGTTACTGCATTAAGCAAACCATACTGGGTATGATCCCCACCAATGAAAAGATTTTGGAGAATGGTTTTCTGCTCTTCTTCGTTCAACTGGAATCGATCGCCCAATTCTTTAACGGCAGTCATTGGCTCTGCTGCTAAAGGAATATGGGTAGTATCCTTCAGCTTGTCTACAATCATTTGGAATTGTGCTTCATTCGCAGCAGCTCGAACAATGTCTCTGGTTTTCATAAAGAAGGTCTTATCATCTTGCTCCATGGTTTCATCGGAATACAATTCATAAGACTCGGCTTCTGCTTTGACTTGCCGGCCTACATGGTATTTCTTTTGCCCATAATCATTGACAATCAGCCCATT
The DNA here is from genome assembly GCA_003447275.1 of Dialister sp. Taxonomy (GTDB): domain Bacteria; phylum Bacillota; class Negativicutes; order Veillonellales; family Dialisteraceae; genus Dialister. Next base: position 45,404 of record DLZS01000125.1, on the reverse strand, counting down.
GGAACATACCAATCGATACACCAACGGTTCTACTCTAAGTGAGCCTAATCCGACTTCACTATTGGAAACAACGAATCCCGCTTGTACTACATCTCCAGGTTTAACTTCTGCTCGAATGACTTTATTAATGACCTTTAAGTACAGATTTCCTTCGGTTACTTCACAAGAAGCAATTTCCGCATCAGGCATTTCCTTAATGACTGGTAATACAGCTAGGCACAATTCCAAATTGTCCAATCTGCGATACCGATCTGACAGAAAAGCGCGAAGCCTTCCATCCAATGTACGAAGCATCCGTTTTTCAGGAGTCTGCCAAAACCAATTACTTACATTTCGATCCAGAAGGTCGGGAGCCAAGTTCTGCATTTTCTGATAATACTTGAAAGGGATTCCCAGGCGGGTAGCAATCTGTCGATGAGCCAATTCAGAAATTTCATAAGTACTATTGGTTGAAATTCCATTCACAGCGACATTCACATTAGGGATAATCAATTGTGAGTGTCCGTCATAGTCCGTGTGAAACTGAATTTGTCTCGTATCAGTAATGAAATCCTTTCGAGCAGCTCTCTGACGCTGTAATTCTTTCCCCAATTCTTCCATTGTTTTACCTTGTTTCATTTTCTTCTCCTTTTTATAGAAACATATGGATGGCTTAGACATAGCCAATCCCCGGGGGGTATAGACATACTTGCTCTGCTATGTTCCCCATCAATCATGGGTAGATGTTTAGTATTAATCTAAATCATCTCGTAGAGATAATATGCAAATGAAATTTTAGACTCTATCACAATCTCAAAACTCTCAAGTTTTGAGATTGTGATCTTATGTGCTATACTATGGGCAAAAGATAGGTATCAAAACTTATGCTCAAAAGCATACTATTGAAAGGAGTGGTTTTATGAAATATGGATATGCTAGAGTGTCCTCAATTGTTCAATTAAAAGGAAACTCTCTGGAAGAGCAAACAGCTGAACTTTTAAAGGCCGGCGTATCGGCTGATTGCATTGTGACCGAGCAATATACGGGGAAGACATTGAAGAGGCCAAAGTTTAAACAACTAATAGATGCCTTGCAGCCCGGTGATGAATTAATTTGCTGCAAATTGGATCGTTTTGCCAGAAATGCTGAGGATGGGTTAAAGACCGTTCGTGAGTTACTGGAAAGAGGAATTATCATCCGTATTTTGAATATAGGCAATGGGCAACCGTTTGATAATTCTCCTATGGGACAGTTGCTTTTTACTATGCTCCTTGCATTTGCTCAATTTGAACGAGAATTGATATTGGAACGAACCGCAGCTGGAAAAGCCATTGCTAAAACAAAAGATGGTTTTCGTGAAGGACGTCCACCTATTCCTAATGTTAGAATCCAAACTGCATTATCACTGTTAAAAGATCACACTTATAAAGAAGTTGTGCAAATGACAGGTATTAGTCGCGCCACCTTGGCACGGTATAAGAAACAAGCTTGTTGTGAGGCTAACCAATAGAGTTGATTGCTATCTTGCCACACATATATTTATGATTTACAATTTTCCAATACAGAGATGAGTCCAGAACACGATCATGATAAATTGACTCGTCTCGACGTGGCTTGTGTCTTGGACAGCGGAGAACAGGTCGATGTGGAAGTACAGGTCGCCAATGAAAAGAATATGTCCCGCCGCACGCTATATTATTCGGCCCAAATGTATTTGATGTCTTTACCAGCAGGGAAGACCTATCGGAATTTAAAGCCTCGTATCACCATCAATGCGTATTTTTTTGAATAATACTGCCGAACGACGTTTATATATCAACCGTGAAATGGCTCGTATGGACAGAGAATCCCAATTAGAAGATGCCCATGAAGACGGGGTTAAGAAAGGAATCGAAAAAGGAATTGTATCTAACACTATTTACAGTTTAAATAACGTAATGAGTAAACAGCATTTTTCTTTATCAGAAGCCATGGATTTATTGGGGGTTCCAGAAAATCTCTGAGAAGTTATCCGTGAAAAAATGGAAAATCATTCTTCTGAATGCAATTAGTTCTTGTTAAATATATTTTGTGCAACAAAAAGGCTGGTATGAAAATTTTCTTCATACCAGCCTTTTTGCATTTCTATCATTTGATATGCATAACCAAACGTTTTTATTTCACTACTAATTTATATCGTGCATAACGTCCTTTACCATTCAATTCCAGCTGATGCGTTTCACATAACTGCTGTAATATCGTATAGGCTTGTGCTTTGGTAATATGCAGGAGTTCAACCACATCCATTTTAGTAATCATGCCGTTCTGGCTTTGGGCCAATTGTAAAATCATTTCCGGGAAACGAACTTGGTCAATTCCTTTTTGTCTAGTGTATTCCTTTGTTTTGCCTGCTTTTTGATAAGTCTTTTTACTTAACATAAGCATTCTGTGAGTACCACGACCTATTTCTTCCACCAATCCACGTTCAATCAGTGTCTCAATAAGCGGCTTGATTCGCTGAATAGAAATGTGAGTTTTATCAGATAATTCTTTCCCACTCAATTTACGTTCGCTATACAGTATAGATAAAATCAATAAGGTATTAATAGACAGCGTATGACCGATAGCCTTTTGCTCATCCATAATCATCTGAATGAAAGGAATATCTGCTTTAGCTCTGGCAATAAACAGTGTCACATTTTGAGAGGTAGATTCGGAATAATCCGGCCAAGGTCTACCAAAGGTGATGGATCCTTCAAAAATACGATCAATTCCACGTCCGGTACGTTCAGCCAATCCAATTCGTTTCAATGCATCGGATAACAGTGGATTCCTTCCATATGGTTCTGCGGTTAGCAAATTGTTTAGAGTAATTCCTTCGACAAAGCCACCGGGATTACTAATGGTCAATCCTTCATCATTGATTTGTACACGCACACTTCCCATCATAGAGTAATCTCTATGGGAAAAAGCATTGATTAAACCTTCACGAAAAGCTGGTTTAGAAAATTCTGGAATAGGAATACGAAATAGTCCATATTCAAATTCTTTTTCAGGATTCCAGGCTTTCATGTATTCAGAAAATAATTCAACCAATTCGATGATAGGCTTACGATAGGATTCATTAATAACGACTTTTGTCCCTTGCATGACTTGGAAAACCGCACTGGCTGTGGGGACTAATCGCTTTAAACTGGATTCTTTCCCTATCAGCAGCAGTCCTGTCAATGTGGGATATACATTCTCGCCAACTCGCACAACCAATTGGAGTGCCTTTTCTAAGTCTTCATCTGATAGCGATAGTAATTGCTGATCACCATTTTGATTCTGTATGGTCTCTCTCAAACGAACTATTTGATTCGGATCTAAATCATCTACGGTTCCATCCTGAACTGGCTGTGCGGAAAAATCCAACTTCCTTAAATCAGATAGTCTCGTGTAAATTTCGTATGGATACATAGGAACAACTTCAGGAGAACCATCTGCCTTTAAACGGCGTTTCAAAAGTTTACCAGAAGCCGTTGCAACCACGGAATAGCTTTTGGGAATAGAAATCACCATGACAGGCAAATCATGATCGTAAATAATTTCTGTACGCACAGATAAGGAAGGCCGCGTACAATTTGCTATTAATGCAGCTAAACCGATAGGATCTTGATGATGCTTGACAATACCGGTGACTTGCCCATTATCTTCTATCCCCAGATAAAGTGTCCCACCTTCTGTATTTGCCATGCCTATAATTTCATCTACTAAGTCACTATCAGGATAACCCCCACCTCGATCACTTTTAAATTCAATGGTTAGCGTTTCTTGCATTGGTAATTCACTCATGGTCATATTTCACCTCTATCTTATATATTGTTCTTGATGCAATTCAACTCAATTCAATTTAATTCATTTTAATTCAAAAGTTGAATTGAATCAAGTTAGTTTAATTCAAAATTGAGTTGAATTGAGTTAAATTGAATTGTTTCTTCATGTCTGTATGACTTTACTATGTTGTTATCAGTCGTATCAAAGCTGACAATTCATCTATGCGTATCTAGCACCAACTAAACCCCTTTCACAGTATGAATGATTTTTATGTATTTTTCTGTTTTTAAAATAACATCTCTATAAGCGTAACAGGAGGTGAGTAAAAATGTTAGAAATGACGCAAGAAGAGTTGGTGTCTGTAGATGAGGCTTGTGCAATTCTTATGGTCTCAAAAGGTACTCTATATGGATTGCTTAGAAGTGGCGTATTAAAAGGGTTTAAAATTGGCCGCATTTGGAAAATCAGTCGAAAAGCCATTAACTATTACATCAATAAACATACAGAATTAGATTAAAGAAAGTCTCTGCAGATTTTGCAGAGACTTTCTTTATCCTCCAAATCACTCCTCGGGTAGTAAGGTTGCAGTAAGGTTGTAAAAGGGAAATTTTGCTTTTAGGTAATAAAAAAAGAAGTGCAAAATTTCACGTAATACTGCACTTCCTGACTATTTTTATTTATTTTTTGAAAATCACTTTAGTGTCAGCTTGGGAAGCTGGCGTTCTACCGATGAACTACACCCGCATACTCATGCATAGATGATACCACACTTTCCGCTCTTTTTCCAGTCTTAGCGAAAAGTTATTTAGGGAAACGGCTCGTCAAGTCACCAGCAACAAAAAGGAGCTGTGAAGAAATGAATCCTCATTTCT
>DLZS01000125.1:38200-40523 GCA_003447275.1 Dialister sp. | reverse complement strand
TTGCTTTCATTTGGTTCAGGGTTCAGGGTTCAGGGTTAGTGAATCATCCTTTGATAGCTGCTTTCCCTTTCTTCAGCCAGTCCATGAGGAGTGGGGAGAAGGCGGAGAGGACGCAGAGGATGATGAGGGCCCAGCAGATCGGGGTGGAGAAGAGGATGGAAATGTCGTTGCCCGAAAGGGTGAGGCTTCTCCTCAGGCCACGCTCGCCGATCGGCCCTAAGATGAGGGCGAGGACGACGGCAGCGGTATTGAGGCCCATCTTACGCATGAGGTATCCCATGACGCCGAAGATGAACATGAGGACTACGTCGACGAAGCTGTTATTGATGGCAAAGGAGCCGACGACGCAGAGGACGAAGATGCACGGGATGAGGATGGCATCGGAGATCTTGGCGATGTGCGCGAAGATGCGGCAGCCGCCGAGTCCGATGAGGAGCATGAAGAACTGTACGATGACGAAGCCGGCGAAGAAGGTGTAGGTCATCGGTGCATATTTCGTGAAAAGCTCCGGCCCCGGCTGGAGGCCCTGGATGATGAGGCCACCCATGAGGACAGCGGTGACGGATTCACCCGGGATGCCGAGAGTCAGCGTCGGGATGAGCGAGCCGCCGGTAACGGCGTTGTTCGCAGCTTCGGAGCCCGCGACGCCTTCGATGGAGCCGTGTCCAAATTTCTCCGGTGTCTTGGAGAACTGCTTGGCAGTATTGTAGCCGAGGAAGCAGGCGATGGAGGCGCCCGCACCAGGAAGAATGCCGATGATGTTCCCGATGAGCCATGAGCGGATGACGGTCGGCGCGATCAGTTTCAGTTCATGGGCTTTGAGCAGCACGGAGTCTTTGAATTTCACAATGCTTCCGCGTTCCTTGATGGCTTTTTCCATGAGGATAAAGACTTGGGACATGGAGAAAAGTCCGATCATCGCGCAGGTGACATTGATGCCGTTGTAAAGCTCATCAACACCAAACATGTAGCGCGCGGTCCCTTCCATCGGGTCCATGCCGATGGTGGAGAGGATGAGCCCGAAGGCGCCGCTCATGAGGCCCTTGACCATGGAGCCGGTGGTGACACCGGCGATGATGGTGAGTCCGAAGAGGGCGAGCCAGAAATATTCCGGACTGCCGAATTTCATCGCAAGCTCTGCAAGGAGCGGTGCGAAGAAGTAGAGGGAAATGCAGGAGAGAAGCCCGCCGAAGAAAGAAGCGGTGCAGGCGGTGCCGAGCGCTTTGCCCGCACGTCCCTGTTTGGTGAGCTCATAGCCGTCGAGTGCGGTCGCAGCCGAAGCCGGAGTGCCCGGGGTGTGGATCAGGATGGCGCAGATAGAGCCGCCGAAGATGGCGCCGCAGTAAATGCCGCCGAGCATGATGAGGCCCGTTTCTGCCTTCATCCCGAAGGTGAGCGGCAGGAGAAGCGCGACGCCCATCGCCGCCGAGAGCCCTGGCATACAGCCGACAATGACGCCGATGGTGACGCCGATCACCATCATGAGAAGATTCATAGGGTCCAGAGCATTACCGAAGCCCTGGGCCATCAGTGCTAATGTATTCGCATCCATGTCATTTCCTCCTTAGAGCAAGTCTTCGATGAGCATGCCCATCGGAAGGGGCACATTCAGGAAGAGATCAAAGGTACCGAATACCAGCACCACCATACCGGCGAGGACCAGCAGAATGTAGAGCGGACGGATCTTGAAGAATTTCAGACAGAAGAGCAGGTAGATCAGGGATGCGGGATAGAAACCGACGAGGTACATCATGACAAAGTAGAGGATGAAGGCCGCAAACATGGTCCAGAATTGTTTCGGCATAAAGCCGTCGAAGAGGACTGGCATGTCGTTTTCCGAAGTTTTTTCTCTCCGGTAGTCACGCACCATCTGCCCCACGCGGACAGTGGTGAGAAGGAGCAGGAGCCCGATGACGAAGTGCGGATAGTGCCGCGCCCCGAGGGGAAAGCTCTGTGTCAGGTAGAGGAAAAAGAAACTGAAAGCGTACATGAAGCCGCAGATATAGATATCTGATTTTTTCATGAAATGGTTTGACTCCTTTGGAAAATGGGGTAAGGATTCAGGGTTGGCCCGCGGGGCGTATCGTCCCGAGGGCCCTGGATAAAAGCTCTGCTTGAATGAGGAATTAGGAATGAAGGCGGGTGGAAAGGAGCGTCTCAAGTCGACGATTTATGAAAGCACCCTATCCACCGCTGACGCGGTCCCCCTTCCCCAATGGGGAAGGCTTAGGCGGAGCGACGCTTCGCGTCAATTTTTATAAAGGGCGATGCCCGAAGGCTTTATGAGATGACGCTATTCTCGTATCGCAGCCTTCCCCTCTAG
>DLZS01000125.1:37800-37937 GCA_003447275.1 Dialister sp. | reverse complement strand
GGTGCCCCGAAGGGGCGGATAGGACACAGGCGGCATATGTGGAGGAAGCGTGAGTTCCTGACCGCGAATGACAACGATTTAATCAGTGTTTCCTTAAACATCATTCGCGCCCCTTCCTCTGGAAGGGGCAGACGAGC
>DLZS01000125.1:30748-37552 GCA_003447275.1 Dialister sp. | reverse complement strand
GAGCGAAGCGAGGCGGGGTTGGTTTCCCCGAATGTGGGAGTACTGTTTCACGCGGCCAACCTCCGCCCCTTCGGGGCACCTCCTTCCAAAGGAAGGAGGGAGAAAGATGCCCGAAAATAGTATTCAAGTCACCAGAAAGCAGAAGCGAGAAACGAGCGTTTGCACCTTCTCGTTTCTCGCTTTTGTGATTTCCAGAGAATAGGGATCACGCTGCGAATCCTGAACCTATCGACCTGAACCCTGCACCCCTCAATTATTTCGCATACAGCTTAGAAACAACGTTCTTGCAGAAGTCCATCTGTTCTGCGATCATCTGGCCAAGGGCTTTGCTGTCTTTGAAGTCGATGACCATGCCCGCATTTTCATGGGCTTTCTTGACTTCCGGATCTTCCATGGTCTTCTTGAACGCATCTTCGTAGAACTTGATCACATTGTCCGGGGTGCCCTTCGGAGCGACGAGGGCACGCGCGGAGCCGTACCATTTATTATAGTAGCCGAGTTCGCCCAAGGTCGGTACATCCGGGAGCTGCGGGTCTCTCTTTTCCGCATAGACGCCGAGGACTTTCAGCTCTGCGCTGTCGCCTTTGATGAGTTTTGCCACATCAGCGACTTTCGCGCAGGAGAAATCGACTTCGCCCTGACGGAGAGCGAGGAGCTGGTCAGCAGTTCCGCCATAAGGAACTGCGTTGTATTCAAATTTCGCAGACTGTGCAAGGAGCTGGGCTGCGGTGTGATTCGAAGCCTGCACGCCATTCGTAGAGCATTTCAGCTGTCCCGGGTTTGCCTGTGCATCTGCAACGAGTCCCTTCAGGCTGTTCCACTTCGCATCCTTCTTGACCACGACGACAGCCGTTTCTGTCAGGTGGTTGCAGATCGGGACGATGGACTTGTCCGTGAATGCAGAGCCTTCCATCTGCGCGAGCGTGGTGTAGGTCGGCAGGTTGATGAAGCCGATGGTCTGTCCGTCCGGCTTGGATTTTGCAAGCTCCGTCCAGCCGATCTTGCCGTCAGCGCCCGGTTTATTTTCGATGACGAGTGTCTGCCCGACATATTTCTTCGCGCTGTTCGTCAAGAGACGCGCACCGGTGTCCGTGCCGGAGCCGGCCTTGTACGCCACGATGACCTTGACGTCCTTTGTTGGTTTCCACGCAGCGTCGCCTGCGGCTTTCTTGTCTTTGTTTCCACAGCCGGCAAAAAGAATGCCTGCGGAAAGAACTGCGACACCGAGCAATGCCAGTTTCTTATTCATAGGTTTCCTCCTTGCATCTTCCGAGATGCTTCCTCAAAATCGTGCAAGAGGATAGTCCGTCTTTCTGAAGACTTCATCGCCCCTCTATTCTGTTGCACGTTTATCAGAAATATTTTATCATTCTGTTTTTTCGTAAACAACAGGTAAAGTGCTTGTAAAGCGTTTATTGAACAAGTATATGCTTGTTATTTGCGTTTACTCATGCTTCTGACAGTGCATATGAGAGAAAGGCATAGAAGCCTAGGGGCATCTTCCAAAATTGATATAGAATAGAAAAGGTTTCGGGTTAGCCCAAGGGGCGGCTCGTCCATAGATTGCGCTTGAAAGTTTCCCAAAGTTGAAAATAAGAAGTGTCCAGGGATTAGGAGCCGCGAGTGACTAGTGACTAGTCACTTGAATACCACCTTCGGGCATCGCCACCATCTATACTCCACGGCGCTTCTATATTTTTATGCGCCGCACCTTCATTCCTAATTCCTAATTCCTAATTCCTAATTCCTCATTCGAGCAAAGCTTTCTTCCACAATCAAGGGGCAGCCCCCTAAGGGCTACCCCTCTGTCCTCACGCGCCGAAGAAGATCTCCAGCCCGATCCCGATGAGGATCACGCCGCCTAAGATGGTCGCCTTATCCGCGAGCTTCATGCCAAAGCGTTTCCCAAGGAAGAGCCCTGCGATGCAGATGGCGAAGGTCACGATGCCGATGATGATACTTGCGAGCATCGCTTTGGCGAAGGGGTACTCCGCCAAGGTGAAGCCGACGGAGAGCGCATCCATGGAGGTCGCGAGCCCCTGGAGCAAGAGGTAGCGCAGGCCCACGCTGACCTTGACGTCCTCTTCATCTCCGGAGAGACCGTCGCGGATCATGAGCCCGCCGATGGCGACAAGCAGGACCAGCGATGCCCACGGCACGAGCGGGAGCAGCACCTGAAAAAGATCGACGATCCGGTTCACACATGCCCAGCCTGCCATCGGCATCAGCCACTGGAAGAAGCCGAAGGTCCCCGCGATGAGACACATACTGCGGATGCGGAGGAAATGATTCGCAAGGCCATTTGCCAGCGAGACGGAAAAGGCGTCCATCGCAAGTCCCACGCCGAGCAGGACACTGTTCAAAATAAATAAACCACTCATTGGTATCTCCCCGAAATGAAATGGGCTGTGCGATTTGGGTAGCTAGGGACTAGTGACTGGTGACTGAAATGCCACTTTCGGGCATCGCCCCATATATTCGCGGCAAAGCCGCCACCTTCATTCCTAATTCCAATTCCTAACTCCTAATTTTATCTCGTGCGCTGTCTTTTCCCCACGAAAAAAAGACCCCGCGCACAGCCGAAAACTATGCACGTGAGTCTCGCATTTTTAAAGCAAGCCAGGCAGGATGTACGGGTCACTGCCAGTATGTTGACGGGCTCCACCGAAGTGGCTGCTACTCCCTCACTTATGGGAGAATGATAGCATGAAAAGCGTCCCGTGTCAAAGGGTTTGGAAGTGACTGGTGACTAGTGACTGGTGACTGAAATGCAGCCTTTGCCATCTCTATTGCCCCATCAGAACCCGGTGAACTTCTTTGGTAATGAAATCAACGGGCGATCTACTCGATGAGTGAATCCTAGTCCCTAGCCACCAGTCACTAGTCACTCATCCCCTCACATGTCTCTTCGGATGACGGAAAGGACGTCCTTCCAATCCCCAAACTGATACGGCGTCATCTGATCAAGCGCTTCGCGGTCGGCGTCGGAGTAGCGGTCATAGATCACGGCGAAGTCGATGCCGGCATTTCTTGCCGCGGCCGCACCCGCCAGCGAATCCTCGAAGATGAAGCATTCTTCTTTGGAAAGGCCCATATCCTTGATGACCTTGAGGTAGATGGCCGGGCTTGGCTTGATTTCCGGCGCATCCTCCTGCGTGTAGATCCTTGCAAAGCAGGAATCAAGCGGTGCTTTGCCGCGGATATTTTTATTTTCCTTCCGATATACCTCCATATTGCCGCGGCGCGTGGTGCTGGCGATCACGAGTGTCTTCCCGTCTTTCTTGAAAGCATGGAGCATCTCCGGTGCGCCCGGCTTGTAGTCCACAACCTCCTTCAGGAAATGCTGCGCTATGCGGTAACGCTCCTGCAGAATGTCTTCGGCCTGCCATGCAGAGGCATACGTTTTCCCCAGCTCCTCGCAGTAAGAAAGATACGGCTTTTCTGCATTCCGATGCTCCTTCAGGAAACGCTCTCTTCTCTGCTGGACATCGCCCTCTGCCATGGCAGGCCCGCCAAGCGTTTGGATCAGCCGGAGGTCCACCTGGTTCCACACGCCGACGGAGTCGATCAGCGTCCCGTCCATATCAAAAATGATCGTCGACTTGTTCTCAAACATATATGCTCCTTACTTTTTCAAGAATTTCTCGATCTCCGGATCTCTTTTGAGCGCCAAAAGCTCCTCCTCCGTCGGATAGACGGGGATGTCGCGGTCATGGTTCACGAGGCAGAGGAAGCCCAAGATGTCTCCTGCGTCCGCGCGAAACTGATGCCACTGCCAGGGCGGGATGGTGATGAGATCCCCTTCCCTGACTTCATGCACATCACTTCCAAGAAGCGCATGGCCCTTCCCTTTGAAGATCAAGACGAGATGCATGTGCTCATGCTTTTCCAGCGAAGAGAAGCCATCCTTCTCCACCTGAAAATAACGGAACTGCACCGGAAGGTCGGCTTCGTTGTCAAAAAGGATCTGCTTCGTCACATCGCGAAAGACCCCGGGATTTTCCTTGTAAATATGGGGTGTGATGCCCTCCCAGCCATTCGGCCGGCTGTGAAATTTATGGATCATGGATGTTCTCCTTATCGAATGGGTTCGGGGTTGGCCCGTGGGGCGTGATGCTCTTTGATTGCGGCTGAAAGAGGTTCAGCGGGTTCTGTAGGTTCTACGGGTTCAAAGGGTTTGGTGCGGCGCATAAAAAATAGAAGCGCCGAGAAATTTTGATGGTACTTCGCACGTATCGTCATCCCGAGCGAAGCCGAGGGATCTTCCTTGCAGAACCATTAGCGCAACAATTGCGCTATTTCAATCACCGCTTGCTTCCAATCCCTAATCCCTAGTCACTCATCCCCGGCTTTCTCTCAGCAGATCCTCGGCAGGCCCTCTCCCCGAAGCGGAAGGATGCGGCGGCGTCCGCCATAGAGAGTCTTAAGATGCACGCCGCTTCCCGTGCTGACGCGCCCGATCTCTTCGGCCTCTGTCCCATAGGGGAGCGCGCGAAGGATGCGAAGCGCCGTCTCTGCCTCGGCGGCAGGGAGCGCGATCAACATCTTGCCCTCGTTTCCCATCGTCAATGAATCAAGCCCCAGGATGCCGGAGAGTGCTTTGACCTCTTCTCTGACCGGCAGTGCCTCTTCGGAGAGCGTGATGGAAACGCCGGAGGCTGCTGCCAGCTCATTGGCAACGGTCGCCAGTCCCCCTCTCGTGATGTCGCGAATGGTATGGATGGGCAGCTTCGCCGCCAGAAGGGCTTCCACCAGATGATTCAGAGGCGCACAGTCGCTCGCAAGCGTCGTCTTCATCTGCATGCGCTCCGTGAGGATGACGGCGTGATGGTCGCCCAGCGTCCCCGTGACGAGGATCGCATCCCCATCATGAAGATTTCCCGCGGAGATCTCACAGTCCGGTGCGCGATCGCCGAGGCCCGCGGTATTGATGTAAAGGCCGCCCTTCCCTTCGATGACCTTTGTATCACCGGCCACGATCGTGACGCCTGCCTCCTTCGCCGTCTCTGCCATGGAGCGGACGATCGGCTCCAATACATCGGTGGAAAGTCCCGTCTCGAGGATGAAGCCCGCCGTCAGATAGAGAGGCCTTGCCCCCATCGAGGCCAGATCATTCACCGTCCCGCAGACGGAGAGCCGTCCGATGTCGCCCCCCGGAAAGAAGAGCGGCGAGACGACAAAGCTGTCCGTCGTCATGACAGGCACGCCGGAGAGGGGCGGCAGCACCGCACCGTCTTCCATACGGTCTAAGATGGGATTTGTCAGGTATTTGGCAAAGAGAGAGGCGATGAGCTTCCCTGTCTCCTCGCCGCCGCTCCCGTGGCGAAGTTCGATATTCATAAATAGATGCTCCTTGTTGATTGATCGTTGGTTGGAAATAGGTGCAGGGTTCAGGGTTCGCCCAGGACGCGTGCTGTCCCTTGATTTCGAATGAAAGCTTTGCTTGCATGAGAAATTAGAAATGAGAAATGGTGGTGCGGCGCATAAAATAATGAAGCGCCGCAGAATTTTGATAGCGCTTCGCGCCGTCGTCATTTCGAGCGTAGCGAGAAATCTCTATAGTAGAACGCTCATTGCCTGATGTTCAGCAGCACCAAGACATCGTTTTTCCCCCGGCGCATACACGCTGATTCCCACAGTGCAGTAGAGACCCTCGGCTACGCTCGGGATGACGATGCTGGAGAATCCTAATCTCTAATCCCTAGTCACTAATCCCTAGTCACGCAATCACTTCTCCCGATAGGTAATGCAGCAGGCACCCTCGGAGGAGACCATACAGGCACCGACAGGATGCTCGGGCGTGCAGGCACGGCCGAAGCAGGGACATTCTTCGCTCGTGATGCGGCCTGTCAGGACATCGCCGCAGCGACAGCCGGCGGGCATCCGGTCTTCTGAGAGTCCCCGGCTGCCCGCATCGAGCGCACGGTATTTCTCCCGGAGATAAAGCCCGGAGCCTGCGATCGTCCCAAGACCGCGCCACACGGCATCCCCCGGCGTGAAAACATCCGCAAGGAGAGCCAGTGCCTTCGGATTTCCCTCTTCCGTCACAACGCTCGGATACTCATTCCATAGTCCCCTCTTTTTCTGCGACGCCGCAAGCACGAGACGCGTCAGTGCGCGGAGAAGGTCAGCGGGCGAGAAGCCGCCGATCACCATCGTCTCTTCCGTTTCTTCCGCCAGTTTTCTGAACGGACGGCATCCTGTGATCACAGCGACATGACCGGGGCAGAGGAAGCCATCGATGTGGCTTTCCCCCGAGATCAGCGACATCGCCCCCGGCATCGTTTTGAGTGCCGTCAGGAAGCGGACATTCGGGATGTGCTCCTCATAGACCAGACGGATGAGATCCGCCCAGACAGGCGCCGTCGTCTCAAAGCCGACGGCGGCGAGGATGAAGGTCGTCCCTCGATCGGCCTCCGCCTTGGCAAGCACCTCTTCCGGATCGTAGAAGAAATCCACGCGCCCGCCCCTGCCTTCCGCACCGGAGAGTGACATATGACTGCCCGGGACAGCGAGGAGATCGCCGAAGGCCATCACCTGACAGCCCGGAGTGAGCGCATAGCGGACGAGCTTATCGATGTAGGACGTCGGTGTCACACACACCGGACAGCCCGGTCCGGAGAGGAAGGTGATCTGCGGCGGGAGCATCTGCCGGATGCCCGAACGGTACAGCGCTGAGGTATGCGTCCCGCACACCTCCATCAGTGTGAGCGGCGGTCCGTCGTAGCGGGAAAGCCAGCGGGCAAGTTTGCGTTCCTCCATAAAAGGCTCCTTTGAGAAATAGGGTTCAAGGTTCAGGGTTCA
>DLZS01000125.1:17359-30513 GCA_003447275.1 Dialister sp. | reverse complement strand
GTTCAGGGTTCAGGGTTGTGGTGGCGGCTTCGCCGCAGTATAAATAGCGGCTATGCCCGAAGGTCTCTTGATCGCAGGTTTTCCTCGTATCGTCAGCCTTCCCCTCGAGGGGAAGGTGCCCCGTAGGGGCGGATAGGGCACTGGCGGTATGAAAGAGTGTGGGAAAATGCGTCTCAAGTCGACGATTTATGAAAGCACCCTATCCACCTCTTAGCCTTCCCCAATGGGGAAGGCTAAGAGGTGCGACGCTCCGCGTCGATTTTTTATAAAGGGCGATGCCCGAAGGTGGTAAGCAGTCACCAGCCGCTCGAAACCACTCATTCCTGCTTTCAAACTACGGGGTTCAACGGGTTCAAAAGGTTCTAAGGGTTCAGGTGGCGGCTTCGCCGCATTTTAGATGACGGTATTCTCGTATCGCCAGCCTTCCCCTCGAGGGGAAGGTGCCCCGTAGGGGCGGATAGGGCACTGGCGGTATGAAAGAGAGCGGGAAAATGCGTCTCAAGTACGTCGTTTATGAGAGTACCCTATCCACCGCTCCGCGTCGATTTTTTATAAAGAGCGATGCCCGAAAGTGGTATTCAAGTCACTAGTCCTCAGTCATAACAATTATACGAGTAGGCCCTTGGAGAAGGGCCGCGCCGAAGGCGCAGGATAGAGTGCCTCGGAGAGGCATAACTCTACGCAGCGGTATGAAAAAGGATGTGAGACGATCCATCTTTCTTGCGTGTCATAAGGGCCGAAGTGGAGGGATCCTTTTGGCAGACCGGTAAAACGTGGATGAGGGAAAGGCGAAAAAGAAAGCACCAAGGTGTCGTTTGAGTGGGGGCGCATGCGTGCATATGGCGGCCGTGCAAGAAAGATCCCTCGGCTACGCTCGGGATGACGAAGCGGGGGAGCGGATGGGTTCACAAGGGTGGCGCGCCGTCTTTTTAGAAGACGGTATTCCCGTATCGCCAGCCTTCCCCTCGAGGGGAAGGCTTAGGCGGAGCGACGCTTCGCGTCGATTTTTTATAAAGGGCGATGCCCGAAAGTGGTATGTAAGTCACTCGTCCCTAGCTGCCAGTCACTAGTCACCCATTTCTTCCCCGATCTCCTTGAACAGGGCGATCCAGTCCTTTGCCTCGTCCTTTTTCACGATCTGGATCGCCATGCCGGCGTGAACGAGGACGTAGTCACCGAGCTTTGCGGGCACCATGGAGAGGTTCACACGGACCTCGGAGCCGGAGAAATCGACCATGCCATGCGTGCCTTCGATGGAGACGACGCGGCCGGGATATGCTACACACATAGGGATGCTCCTTTCGGGAAACAGAGGGCTTTATTTCTGATTCTTCATGAGATAGAACCATGCCTGTCCGAGCGCGATGCCGCCATCGCCCGGCGGGACTTTTTCATTGGTATACACAGAAAAACCGTGCTTTTGCAGCGCTTCCCGCACACGGGCGAGGAGAAGCTGATTCGAAAAACAGCCGCCGGAGAGAAGGATGCGCGGCAGGCCGAAGTGCTCCGCCGAGGAGAGGATCATCTCAGCGATGGCCTCGTGAAAGGCAAGCGCCTTTTCTTCTATTGTACCATGGGACGCCAGCAGCGAGGCAAGGAGCGTGCGTCCATCCCAGAGAAGACAGCCATCCTGCTCTTTTCCTTCCCAGAAGATCTTCGGAGCGTGCGCGGCTGCCATCGCGGCCTCTTCCAACGCCATGGGACACTCGCCTTTGAAATGATTCTCCTCGCCAAGTCCCAGCAGCGACGCCGCCGCATCGAAGAGACGGCCCATGGAGGAGCTTTTTATCGTATTCACATGATGAGAAAGTGCGGCGCGGATGAGAGGCGCGCGCGGATCCTTCGACGGAAGGTCCGCTGCTATCAGATAAGAGAGCGCACTCTTCCACGCCTGTTTCATAGAGGCATCGCCACCGATCATGGAAATCGGCGCAAGGTGTCCCACGCGCTGCATGGACGTCTCCTCGCAGCGAAGGATCTCGCCGCCCCAGACGGTGCCGTCCTCCCCATAGCCTGTACCGTCAAAGACGAAGGCAAGGGACTTCCCTTGCAGATGATGCTCCGCCATGACAGAGAGCGCATGGGCGTGATGATGCTGGACGGTATAAAAGGGAATCCCCCGCTCTCTGGCTGTTTTTTCTCCCAAAAGGCGGGACAGGTAGGCAGGATGCAGATCGGAGATGACCGCTTGCGGCGAAAGCCCCAAGAGCTCCTCCCAGTCCTGCTCCGTTTCCAGAAAAAACGCCTGCGAGCGTTCATTCAGGATGTCGCATGGCACCTCGGCGGGATACAGCGAGCCGCCGCCCGCGAGGGCAAAGCCCGGTGCCATGTCCGCCCCTGTCGCAAGGACCATGCCGGATGGCGCATCTCTCACCACCGGTTCCGGGAGAAATCCGCGCGTCCTTCGAAGGATCTGCGGTTCCCTTCCCTGCAACTGCATGACGCTGTCATCGGCAGGGCGCAGGATCTCCCTGTCATAGAAGAAAAGCCCTGCGATTTCTTCGTGCGCTTCGTAGTACGCCCGCGCTTCCTCATCCCGGAAGATCATCGGCTCGCCGCTTTGGTTCGCACTCGTGACGATGAGCGGCGCATCGACGCCCTCCGCCAGCTGGCTGTAGAATCCGGTCGAAGGAAGGCAAAGTCCCAGCCGCGGCACGCGAGATGCCACGGCAGGAGGGACCTTCCGCTTCGGCGAGGCAAGCAGGATCGGGCGCACCGGCGAGGTGAGCATTTCGATCTCTTTCTCCGAAAGCATCGCCCACGCCTTTGCCATGTCGATGTCTTTCATCATCAGTGCGAACGGCTTCCCGCTGCGGTGCTTCATGCGGCGAAGACGGCCCGCCGTCTCTTTCCTATCCCCGCGGCAGACGAGCTGGTAGCCGCCCATGGCCTTCACCAGAAGGATCGCGCCCTCTTTCGCAAGACGGATCGCTTCTGCCATCGCCGCCTCTTTTTCAAACCGTCTCTCCCTCGTCCATCCCTTCAGCTGCGGACCGCAGTGCGCGCACGCAATGCTTTCCGCATGACAGCGGCGGTCCGAAAGGCTTTTGTACTCTTTCTCACAGTCCTTGCAGAGAGGGAAATCCTTCATCGTCGTCCGCTCGCGGTCATAGGGAAGCGCCTCGATCATCGTATAGCGCGGCCCACAGGCGGTGCAGGACGTGTAGGGGTAGCCATAGTGATGGTCCTTGGGATCTTTCATATCTGCCTGGCAGTCTTCGCAGATGCCAAGATCCGCCGGAAAGAGCGGTGCGCGCGCCGCTCCGCCGCTTGAGACCGCGCGGAAATCGGGCAAAGGCGCATGGGCGATCTCCTCCACACGCATTTCCGCGACCTCCGCAGGCGGCCTCGCCGCCCGTATATCCTCCATGAAAGAAAGGAGAGCCTCGCGGCTCCCCTGTGCAATGATGGTGACGACGCCGCCTTCATTTCTGACGGTGCCTGTGATATGATGCGTCCCTGCCAGACGGCAAATGAGCGGACGGAAGCCCACGCCCTGCACACGGCCGAGGGCAGTGATGCGATAGGTCAGCATGGCAGGCTCCTTTCAGAAATAAAAGATTCGCGGGTTCAACGGGTTCTATGGGTTCTATGGGGAAGGTGGCGGCTTCGCCGAGATCCTTCGGCTCAGGTCGCAGCTGTTCTGGCATTCGTTATCTCACATACGACGTTTCTCACCGCTCAGGATGACGAAACGGGGGCGATGCCCGAAGGCCTGCGGATAACAGGTTTCCCGTTTAGAGTTTCCAAACATTGCCCGCCTGACCGCAAATAACAAAGATTTCTCGCTGCGCTCGAAATGACGATACGAGAGTCATATTTTCTAATCCAGGCACTAGTATTGCGTTTTCTAAATAACTGGCATTTAACTCAACTCCCAAATCAAGTGAGGAGTTAGGAGTGAAGGTACGGCGCATAAAAATAGGAAGCGCCGCGGAATTTTATATAAGGAGGGGTATTGGGGCACTATATGAATGGTGTGCCCCTTCCAGCACTTCTCACTAAGTCCAGAAGTTAACAAATCGCTATACCAGCTACCAGTCACTAGTCCCCAGTCACTAGTCACTCATCCCTGCCTTCTCGCAGATCCACTTCGCGGCCTCTTCATACCCTTCTCCGGTCTTTCCGCTGACCTTGAAGACGGGTGCATTCTTATTCAGATGGCGGATGCCTTTCATGAAGAACTCTTCATCGAAGTCCAGATAGGGCATGAGGTCGACCTTGTTCAAGAGGATCATATCCGCTTTTTCGAAAGCGAGCGGATACTTGTACGGCTTGTCGCTGCCGTCTGCCACGCTGACGATGAGGAGCTTCATGTGCTCGCCGATATCCAGCTCGGCAGGGCAGACGAGATTTCCGACATTTTCGATGAAGAGGATGCCCTGTGCATCGAAATCCATGGTGTGTACCGCGTTATGCACGAGCGGTGCATCCAGATGGCAGGCGCCGAAGGTATTGATCTGCGCCGCCTTCACATGCTGCTTTCTGAGACGCTCGGTATCGATGTCGGACTCGATATCACCCTCGATGACATAGACCTTGCGCGCGATGTACTTCATGAGCTGTTCAAGCGAGGTGGTCTTGCCCGTCCCCGGTGCGCCCATGACATTCACGGCGAAAATATTCCGTTCCGTCAGGTAATGTCTGACATGCTCGGCAATGTGATTGTTATGGGCGTAGATATTCTCCATCACGCCAGCTTTGACCATATGCATGGTGATTCTCCTTGTTTATTTGACCTCTAAATCCACGCTCTCTATATAGAACTCCTTCCCGATCTCTGTCGGAGAGCCATCGCCGCCGCAGTGGGGACAGGTGAAGGAGAAGCGCTTCCGTTCAAAAAGAGCGCCGCATCGGTCGCAGCGCATCTTCGGCTTGATATCCCGGATCGTCAGCCGCGCGCCTTCGCACAGGGTGCCTTCAGAAATCACATCAAAGTACATCTGGATGGACTCTCCGATGAATCCCGAGTCTTCCCCCACGACGAGATGGATCGCTTTCACAAGACCGCCCTTTTCACGGGCGGTCTTTTCTGCGATGCGGACGATCTCCAGTGTCACCGGGTACTCATGCATGGGGCTCATCCTTCTTTACGGGTGGACGCGGACGGACGGGACGCACCGGAGCCTTTCCGGTGAGCGTGAGTACGAGGGCTTTGTCCTCGCCTTCCTCCCACTCTTCCTTCATCGCAAGACACTTCGCCGGACAGTTCTCCGCGCATACGCCGCACGCCACGCATTTCTCGCGGTCGATCGTCCACTGGCGTGTCTTCCGATCGATCGTGATCGCCTGCATCGGACAGCTATGCTCACAGCGTCCGCAGAAGAGGCATTTCTCGATGTCATTCTTCACATGATGCGGATTCTCCGACTGCGGGACGTCCTCTGCCGGTTCCGGGGCAGGGACTGCTTTCGGTGGTTCTGCCTTCGGTGGTTCTGCCGGCTTGGCCGCCGGACGGGCGGGACGTACCGGTGCCTTTCCGGTGAGCGTCAGCACGAGGGCTTTGTCCTCGCCTTCCTCCCACTCTTCCTTCATCGCAAGGCACTTCGCCGGACAATTCTCTGCGCATACGCCGCACGCCACACATTTCTCGCGGTCGATCGTCCACTTCCGCGTCTTTCGGTCGATCGTGATCGCCTGCATCGGACAGCTGTGCTCGCAGCGTCCGCAGAAAAGACATTTCTCGATGTCATTCTTCACATGATGCGGATTCTCCGACTGCGAGACATCCTCTGCCGGTTCCGGGGCAGGGACTGCTTTACAAGGTTCTGCCTTCGGTGGTTCTGCGACAGGCTTTGCAGCTTCCGCCGGTTTTGCCGCCGGACGGGCGGGACGCACCGGCGCTTTCCCGGTGAGCGTCAGCACGAGGGCTTTGTCCTCGCCTTCCTCCCACTCTTCTTTCATCGCAAGGCACTTCGCCGGACAATTCTCTGCGCATACACCGCACGCCACGCATTTTTCGCGGTCGATCGTCCACTTCCGCGTCTTCCGGTCGATCGTGATCGCCTGCATCGGGCAGCTGTGCTCACAGCGTCCGCAGAAGAGGCATTTCTCGATGGTATTCTTCACATGATGCGGATTCTCCGACTGCGGGACGTCTTCTTTCGGCGCAGGAACCGGCTTCGGCTGAGGCGCAGGAGCCGGCGGCGCCGGGCGCACGCGCGGGCGGCGGGTCAGGACCTTGCCCTGATAGGTGGTGACAGCGGCTTTATTTTCTCCTTCTCCCCATGTATCTGCAAGGGAAAGGCACTTCGCCGGACAGTCAAGCGTACAGGCGCCGCAGGTGATGCACTTGTTCCGATCGATCGTCCATGTACGGTTTCTGCGGTCGATCGTGATGGCGTCCACCGGACAGGTCTTTTCGCACTTGCCGCAGAAGAGGCATTTTTCGATGTCATTTTTCACGTGGTTGTCAGCTACAGCCGCTTCCGTAGCTGCCGGCGGCTGCGTTTCCTTTATGACGGGCTGCCCCGCGGGTCTTCTTCGGATCTTCGAGACGCCGCGAACGGTGATCTCTGTCCGATTGCCTAGGTAGCAGCCGAGCGAGAGACACTTTCTCGGGCAGTTGTCGATACAGGTACCGCAGTTCACACAGGCTTCCAGATCGATGCGCCATGTACGGTTCGCACGGTCGACGGTGATGGCGCCCGCCGGACAGTTTCTTTCACACATACCGCAGAAAACGCACTTCATCACATTATTGACGATATGGCTTCGGTCATCCATCGCGAGCATGGCTGTATTCTGCGCGGCGACCGTCTTCTTGACTTCGCTGACGCCCTCCTTCTTGACGGCGGTCAGAATGATCTCCGTCTTTGTAAGGCCCGGCATCGCATAGTGCGGATCCATGGAGAGGCACTTCTTCGGACACGCCTCCACACACGCGCCGCACTGGATGCAGGCGAATGGATCGATCCTCCACTCGCCTGTCTTCCTATCGACAGTGAGTGCGCCGGAGGGGCAGCTTCTTTCGCACATGCCGCAGAGAATGCACTGGCTGACGTCATTCACCACGCGCCCGCGAACACCTTGACAGAAGGTCTTCGGTGCCAGCGGATACTCCGAGGTCACAGGAGGCTTGAATAAATTCGCCACGGCCTGTTTGATATATACCAGGTAACTCATAATTGCCTCCTTTGGATGGGTGACTAGTGACTGGTAGCTAGGGATTAGGGATTAGGAGCCTCGAGTGACTAGTGACTGAAATGCCATCTTCGGGCATCGCCATGATTGACACTCCGCGGCGCTTCCATATTTTGATGCACCGCACCACCATTTCTCATTTCTAATTTCTAATTCAAGCGAGGCTTTCATCCACAATCAAGGGGCGTCACGCCCCACGGGCTAACCCTGAACCTTGAACCCGACCTATCTTTCGCAGCAGCTGATGCAGGGGTCGATGGTCAGGATGATATTCGGCACATCGGCGAGGTCGCAGCCCTGCAGCATTTTGACGAGGGCCGCGATATTGCAGTTCGTCGGGGTGCGGAGACGGAAGCGCTCGAGGTTCTTGGTGCCATTTCCCTTGATATAGTAGATGGCTTCGCCGCGCGGCTGCTCGACGCGGGTGAAAAATTCGCCCTTGGGCGGGACGCCGCGGACAGGCGATGCGATCGCGCCTTCCGGGAGATTTTCGAGCGCGCCTAGAATGATATCGATAGACTGGTAGAGCTCGCGGATGCGTACCTTCGTACGGGCGAGGCAGTCGCCGGTCTGCTCCAGAACCGGATGAAATCCCAGATCCCTGTATGCGCCGTCATCATCGGCCATGCGGTAATCATTCGGGACGCCGCTGGCACGTGCCATCGGGCCGACACAGCCCAGATCCATCGCCTCATTCATCGAAAGGATACCGACTCCCTCCAGACGTGTCTGGATGGTATCGTCATAGAGAAAGACAGACGCCATCTCTTCGATCTCCTTGGTGAGGCCGGTGAGCCTCTCCTCGATGCTCTTCTTCATGGCATCCGTGAGGTCACGGCGCACGCCGCCCACCTCGCAGACGGAGAAGATGACGCGGCCGCCGGTCGTTTCTTCGAAAATATCCAGGATCGTCTCGCGAAGCCGCCAGCAGTGCATGAAAAGGCTCTCGAAGCCCAGTGCATCCGCGCCAAGCCCAAGCCACAGGAGATGGCTGTGCAGGCGGGAAAGCTCATGCCAGATCGTACGCAGGTAGCTCGCACGGCGCGGCACGTCGATCTCCATCAGCCCTTCGACGGCCTTCGCATAGCCCCAGCCATGCCCGAAGGAGCAGATGCCGCAGACACGCTCTGCGACATAGATGAACTGCTTAAAATCGCGCTTCTCGACCAGCTTTTCCAGTCCGCGGTGGACGTAGCCGATGGACGGCACGGCGCGGACGACTTTCTCATCCTTCAGCTCCAGATCCAGATGGATCGGCTCCGGCAAGACCGGATGCTGCGGGCCAAAGGAAACGGTAGTGAGTTCAGCCATTGCCATCCTCCTTCTTCACGACAGATGCATCGACGCCAAGACCGCTTCGAAGGTTCACCTTCACGGCCTGCTTCGCGTGGACGGCATTCGACAGGTCATGCCACGGCGTCTTCTGCGCGAGGTGGTAGAAATGCCCGCCATAATCCACATCGGGCGCGATGAAACGGACATCCAGCCCGAAAAGATCGTGGATCTCATTCTCCCACACAAAGGCGTACCAGTACAGGCTCGTGATGCTCATGACGGAGCCGTCGAGCGCCGCGGTCAGACGCAGGTGGTAGAGGAAATAATTTTTGTCAAAGGTGTATGTCAGTTCGAAGCCCTCCGTGGTACGGGTGCAGAGGATCTGTACCAAGCGGCAGCCTTCTTTTTTGAATCGCGCCACACGCTCCAAGAGGTCTTCCGGGCGAATGGTGATAAACTGCTGTTTCATAGATGTTCTCCTTTGGGAGGGGATAGAAATAGGTTCGGGGTTCAGGGTTCAGGAGCGGCGCATAAAAATCAGAAGCGCCGCAAAGTATAAATAAGGCGATGCCCGAAGGTGTTATTCAAGCTACAAGTCACTAGTCACTCGGCACCACGAATCCCTAATCCCTAGCTACTAATCCCTGCTTTCAAACTTCAGGGTGATAGTGCGGCGCGTTATAAATATTTCGCACCGCACCATAACCTTGAACCCGCCAACCTGAACCCATCAACCTTTTCTCAGTTTCTTCTGCTTTTCTTCCAGCACGGAAAGGCCTTTTACGACGCCATCGATGATGGCCTCCGGACGTGCGGCGCAGCCGGGAACGTAGACATCGACGGGGATCGCCTTGTCCATGCCGCCAAGCATATTATAGCACTCGCGGAAGATGCCGCCGCTGCAGGCGCAGGTCCCGACGGCGATCACCACCTTCGGCTCCGGCATCTGTTCATAGATCTGGCGGACGACAGGCAGGTTCTGCGCGTTCACGCCGCCGGTGACAAGGAAAATATCGGCGTGCTTCGGGTCGCCGGTATTGACGATGCCGAAGCGCTCCACGTCATAGAGCGGTGTCAGGCACGCAAGCACCTCGATATCACAGCCGTTGCAGGACGATCCGTCATAGTGGATCAGCCAGGGAGATTTCTTTTCAAAGCTCATACATGACCTCCGGAATGGAGTGAATTGGGATAGGGTGTTATTGGATTCAGGGTTAGCCCACGGGACGTGCTGCCCTTTGATTGTAGGTGAAAGCCTCGCGCGCTCTCTAGTTAGGAGTTAGGAGTTAGGAGTGGTGGTGCGGCGCATAAAAATATGGAAGCGCCGCGAGTATATATGGGGCAATGCCCGAAGGTGGTATTTAAGTCACTAATCCCTAGCTACCAGTCACTAGTCACTAGCCACCAGCCACTAATCCCTAGCTACCAGCCACTAGCTGCTCATCCCTGTTTTCAAACTTGTGGCGGCGGCTTCGCCGCCATTTTATATTCGGTGCCAAGCGCGACGCCGCTCACTTGAACCCATCAACCTGAACCAGACAACCTTTATTTGAAGTACATCAAAAATGCGATATTCAGAAAGCCTGCCATGAGGCCGACGAGCCAGGTGGAGGCGAGCATGCGCTCCCACTTGATGCGGGCGCAGCAGTTGTCGATGAGGATCTCTGCGAAGAAAACGATCTCGCAGATGGCAAGGCCGAGAAGCCATGTCCACCAGGTATCCGATGCGAAGAAGAGGAGCACGAGGCCGAAGAGGAACACATTCTCATACCAGTGCGCGATCTCGACGACAGCCAGGGTACGGCCGGAGATCTCTGTCTTCAGACCGCCGATGAGCTCCTGATGCGCTTCATGCGACATGGAGATATCGAAGGGCGATTTCCTGAATTTAATAAGAAGGATAAAGCAGAGACCGAAGAAGATGCCCGGCATACGCAGGATATTCATATGGGCGCCCGTCAGGATGTCTCCGACGGAGAAGCTGCCGCTGGCGAGGTAAAAGCCGAGTGCCACCATGAGGAGCATCGGTTCATACGCCATGGTCTGCACGAGCTCACGCTCCGCGCCGATCTGGCTGTAGGGGGAGTCGACGGCATACGCCGCAATGATGAGGCAGACACTCGCCATGGTCAGTGTGAATACGACGAGCAGGATATCGCCCTGCGCGAAGAAGAGGGTGCCTGTCAGAAGGACGAAAAGAAGGAAGCCGAAGATATAGAAGCCTTCCGCCTTATTGACGGCGATCGGCTGCTTTCCCCACAGCTTCAGGAAATCATAGAAGGGCTGCAGGAGGGGCGGCCCCTTTCTTCGCTGCATACGGGCGGAGATGATGCGGTCGCACCCGGAAAGCAGTCCGCCAAGGATCGGCGCTAAGAGGAGGTACAGGAGACCCCCTGCGATAGGCATCAGGAAGTCAGACATGGAATGCACCTCCTAGAGTCAAAGACAGCTCCATCAGGACGCAGGCAAGGGCTGCGGTGTAGCCCAGGAGCTTCATGCGGTCTTCACCGAACCAGCTCTCCAGATACCAGTTCCGCAATGTGACGGGGACGACACGTCCGCCGGCGCCGCGATAGGCATTGTCACTTCCGAGGTTCTCCCCGGAAAGATTTGTGACGACCTGTTTCTTCTCGCGGCTTTTGCCGAAGCGAAGAGGCAGGACGACCAGGAGGAAGACCATGAGCGACATGATCCAGAGATTGCTCTGTGCGATGACCTCTGCTGTCGCATGATAGGTGAGTGCAAGGTAGGGGATGACGCCGTATTCCGAAATGAGCGGGAAGAGCACGCAGACGATGAGCGTCAGTGCTGCCAGCGTTTTGAGCGCCGTCCATTCGACGCCAAGGATCCCTCGCTCGCGGTTTTCATTCGTCGGGACAAAGGTCGTGATCTTGCCGAGCCACTTCGTCCAGTAGAAGAGCGTGGTCGCCGAGCCGTAGACGAGGACGAGGAGAAGCAGCGGCTGTCCTGCATCGACGAAGGCTTTCATAGCGGCCCACTTGGAGATCAGCATGCCGAACGGTGCAAGGAACATCCCGCAGATGCCGATCACCATGCAAAGCGAAAGGCGCGGCATGGAATTGAAGATCCCATCGAAATTCTCCAGATCGCGGCTGCCGAGCTGCTGCTCTGCGGTGCCGACCGTGAGGAAGAGGAGAGACTTCGCGACTGCGTGGAAGATGACGATCATGATCGCCGTCCATGCGGCTTCATAGGAGCCTGTGCCTGCGCAGCAGACGATCAGGCCGAGATTTGAGATCGTGGAATAGGCGAGCACCTTTTTCCCATCGGACTGGGAAATGGCGGCGCAGGAAGCGAAGAAGAAGGTGATCCCGCCCACCAGCATCGCCATGATGCCGACATGATTGTCTCCCAGGATCGGTGCGAGCTTGATGATGAGGAAAACGCCCGCCTTGACCATGGTCGAAGAGTGCAGGAGTGCCGAGGTCGGCGTCGGTGCCACCATCGCCCCCAGAAGCCATCCGGAGAAGGGCATCATCGCCGATTTTGTGAATCCGCAGAAGACGAGGAGCGCTGCGATAAGCTCGACCGGTTCACGGCTGCGGCCCAGATTCACCAAGAGGGACAGCTCGACCGTGTAGTATTTTTCCCCCAGAAGGACGATCGCCAATGCAAAGGCAAGCCCGCCCAAAAGGTTCATCCAGAGCGCCTTGCAGGAGTTGTGGATCGCTTCATTCGTCTGCGAATAGCCGATCAGGAGGAAGGAGCAGAGAGATGTGATCTCCCAGAAGGTGTACATGAAGAGCAGATTGTTCGACATGACGAGACCGAACATCGCTGAAAGGAAGAGGAAGACCACAAAGAAGAAAAAGCCGCGCCGGTCAGGGATCCCCGCATGCTTTCGATGGTACTGCGCCATGTAGCCCAAGGAGTACACTGCGATGAGTCCGCCGATGATGCCGGCGATCAGGATCATGATGATGGCAAAGTGATCGATGATGAAATCCCATGATACATAGATGCGATCGCCCATATGCCATTCAAAGGCCGCCATGATCGCAAACTGCACAAGCCCCAGAAGCGCGATGCTGTAGCGTTTGAATTTCTTCGCATAGTAGCAGACCGCCAGGATGACAAGGAAGTCTGCCGCCAGCATCACCGCTTTCAGCAGCTCACTATCCACGCCGATCTTCACCGGCTCATCAAAGCAGGTGACGGCAACGGCAAGTGCGAGCCCCATCATCACCGCTGCCGAGCCTTTCACGAGCAAGGTGCGGAAGGAGGCATCGCGTGTCAAGAGCAGGATCACGGCCGTTGCAAGCGGCAAAAGAACCAGCAAGAGGGGTAGAAGCATAAGATCGACCTCCGAAGTGACCATGAGAAATGAGAGAGTCTCTCAATAAGTGCATGTGATTTATATAGTGTGTATACATATTTTTGTATATTTTCGTTATTGATATATACTTTATACTAAATGAATCAACAATGCAAGCGCAAAATGATTTCGATCGACGCTGGGCAGAACGAAAAAAGGCAGCTGCGACAAAATGCAAAAGCAGCTTGTCGTATCTGCCCTCTTTGGGAAGTGACTGGGGACTGGGGACTAGTGACTGGGAATTAGTAGCTAGGGATTATGGATTAGGAATTAGGGAATCTCGAGTGACTAGTGACTTGTGACTTGAATACCGCCTTCGGGCATCGCCACTGTCTATACTTCGCGGCGCTTCTATACGTTTATGCGCCGCACCACCATTTCGCATTTCTCATTTCTAATT
>DLZS01000125.1:13975-17152 GCA_003447275.1 Dialister sp. | reverse complement strand
GCACCACCATTTCGCATTTCTCATTTCTAATTTCTAATTCAAAGAGCAGCATGCCCCCCAAAACATTGACTCACTGTTTCCCCAGCACATCCGCCATCACGCGTTTGAGCGCCCTTATATCGAAGGGCTTTGCCACATGGGCATTCATGCCGAGCGCGATGGCCTTTGCCTTATCTTCGGCGAAAGCATTGGCCGTCATGGCGATGATGGGGATCTTCGAAAGCCTTGGATCCTCCAGATGGCGAATGAGGGTGGTCGCCTTGTAGCCATCCATATTCGGCATCTGGATATCCATGAGGATGAGATCATACCAGAGCGGCTCTCGTTTCTCAAGCATCGCCAGACACTCGATGCCATCTCTGGCACGCTCCACAAGAAGCCCGGCCTCCTTTAGAAGCTCTTCTGCGATCTCTGCATTGAGATCATTGTCTTCCGCAAGAAGGATGCGGCGGCCTTGGAGCGTCGTATCCGGCAGGGCGGAGTCTTCTGCAGGGAATGCCTCTTCCGGCCCTTTGGCGATGCGGTGCGGAATCGAGACCGTAAAGGTGGTGCCCTTGCCCGGCTCACTCTCGACCGCAATGGTGCCTCCCATGAGCTCTGTCAGCTTCTTGGCGATGCCCATACCGAGGCCAAAGCCCGGCCGTCGGCTCTCCGTGCTGCTCCTCTCGCGCGTGAAGGCTTCGAAAATGTGCGCGAGGAATTCCTTCGTCATACCGATGCCATTATCCCGGATGGTCGTCGTGAAGAGCTCGATGCCCTCTTGGGCCGGAGCGGAGCAGATATCGAAGGACACCCTCCCTCCGGTCGGTGTGTACTTGCATGCATTCGAGAGAAGATTCAGCAGGATCTCCTGCAGCTTCACCTTGTCGGCATAGATGAAGCGGTGCGGCGTCCGAAGCGTCCTTGTGAAGGAGATCTGTCTCTCCCTCATCTGATTTTCAAAAAGGCAGCCGACAGACTCATAGAGCTCTTTCATGTCGATGATCGACTCCTCGATACCGCTCTTGCCGCTTTCGATGCGCGCAAGCTCAAGGACATTGTTGATAAGAGAAAGCAGGAATTCACCGGACTTCTCGATCTTTTCTGTATAGTCCAGGATCCTCTCCGGCTTGTCCTTGTACATGCGAAGCAGGTGGGAGAAGCCAAGGATCGCATTCATCGGCGTGCGGATATCATGCGACATATTGAAGAGGAAGGTGGACTTCGCCTTATTGGCGAGTTCGACCTGGCGGAGCGCTTCTTCCAGCAGCTGCTGTTTCTTCCTCTCCTCATGGATGATCTGATCCAGCGCGCGGTGGCCTATGATGACCTCGAAATGATCTTCATCCTGCTGAGAAAGCACCGCCCGCGCTTCGAAATACTCATTTCCCGCAGGATTCGGACGCACATGGCAGCGGACGCTGTACGTCTTATGCCGGAGAAGCTCCTCTTCGAGACGAGAGGGTGAGAGGAGGACGGCCATCTCTTCGCGATCCGCCTCATGCACCAGATGCTCGCAGGCATAGCGGATCCATTCACTATAGCGATAATGCATATCCTCGAGCTTTCGCCCTATATGCGTATCCTCACCGCCCCGGATCAGCTCGATGGTATCCTGCCGGAGATCCGTCAGGAAGATCACAGAGAAATCCTGCCCCAGTGCATTCATCACGGCCTGGTACTGCATCTCCTTCTGCTTGGCGCGGTCGATGGGATTCACCATGTACAGGAGATCTTTCGCGCGCCCCTTCTCATCTCTCGTCTTCACGATGAATCGCGCCTGCCGCCACTCTCCAGTGCGTGCACGATACGTGGTCGTGATGGTGTCTTCCTGCGAAAGGCGCATGACAAGCGTCCTCGTATCCACAAAGTCGCGCATGTGGTCCCAATATTCCTCGGAAATGATATACCGCAGTATATCCTCAAATGCCTGCGACGCCGCACACACCTTCCTGCTCGCCTGATACCCTTCACCGACACTAGCGATCCTCTCGCAGGTGTCTTTTTCCAGATCGACGAGGTAGATTACCCAGTAGATCTTGCTGATCGCAGAAATGACTTCATGCGACCGGCGTTCAGATGCGAGTGCCTCCTCGAGACGCCGCTGGTGTCTGCCCTCTTCCCTGATCAGATCATCGATCGGCCGGATCCCGATGACGACCTTAAAGCTCGTCTCATCCTGATGCATGCGGATGGCCTTCAGCTCGAAGTATTCATTTCCCTCGCGGTTCTCTTTCACACGCGCCCGATACGTGAACGTTTCTTTCAGTGCCAGATGCCGCATCAGTCCCTCAGGGCCCAGCTCCCCATAGAAATCCCCACAGGACTCTTTCACCAGCAGATGATCGCGGATGTATACCATGCGCGCCCGATAAGAGAGCTTCTCCTTGGCAGGCAGAGCCTCATCGATATCCATGCTATGGCTGAACATCCCCTGCTTCACGACCTCTATCGTATCTGTCTTGAGGTCTGCGAAACAGATCACCGTGTAGTCTAAGCAGAGCGACTGCAGGATCGCATTCTCCCTAACAAGATGACAGAACGCCTGCTCCATAGGAGTTCCCGGCTCCGTCTCAGAACAGAGCGTCTTGTCGAAGTTTTTGATCGACGCAAGGCAGTAGCCCGGTGTCCCTGCCGGCATGATATGGAGATGGATGAAGCGCTTCGTCCTCTGGGCAAAGGTATCGAAATCCAGCGTCTTCCCGTGATAGGCCGCTTCGTAGTAGGGGAAAAGCCACTTGCCGCCGATCTTCGGCAAAAGCTCGATGCCCGATCTGCCGAGCAGCTTCTCAAGAGGGATAGAGAGATGCTTTGCTTCCGCCTCATTGGCATAGGCAAAACGCCAGTCCACCGGTTTTCCCGCCTCATCCACCTCGACATGGATGACATAGATGGGCACCGGACTCTCCCAGACCGCTGCCCCCAGCATCTTCAAGTAGACCTCGTCCTTCATGGCTTCCCCCTTACGGCACGCACAAAAAAAGCATGTATAAATTCTTTTTTATTATACATGCCTGCACCGGAAAAAGAAAACAAAAAAGATCCCTCGGCTGTGCTCGGGATGACGATACGGGAGAGGGCTGCCCCATTCCTTTTCATCTCGCTTAGGGAGCCAGCCTCCGCCCCTTCGGGGCACCTCCTTCCGGGGGAAGGAGGGAGTATGCCGCCTTCTCGCATCGTCATTTCGAGCGAAAGCGA
>DLZS01000125.1:13592-13740 GCA_003447275.1 Dialister sp. | reverse complement strand
AATCTTTTTCGTTCGCGGTCAAGAACCGCGGTGAGGAGAGGGATCACGGGAAGCACCGCACTCCCTGCAACGCGGGATGCCGATACGTGAAAGGACTGTCTCGCATTCCTTTTCATCCCGCGGCGGGAGCCAACCTCCGCCCCTTCGG
>DLZS01000125.1:12308-13387 GCA_003447275.1 Dialister sp. | reverse complement strand
CCCTTCGGGGCACCTCCTTCCGGGGGAAGGAGGGAGTATGCCGCCTTCCCCCCTCCCCCCTTTTTCCCATTTAAATACCCGCACCGGATGGCGGCCGGTGCGGGCTGTATTTTTGGAGTCTTCGGAATGGTCTAGTCATAAGACCATAGGACTATGATCCTATGAGAATGCGGAACGGAACAAGCCTATGTTCCTCAGAGATTCACCGTTGACAGCCGGTTTCACTCTGCCGGACCGCAGCCGGCAAGGAGAGATGGGAGCGCAGGATGGAAAATCATACAGGAACACATAAGGAAAGCACTGACCTCATGCGGAAAAGAAGAGCAAGCCTTGGTAAAAGGTGCGCGGAAACGCAGATGCGCTATGACTTCTACAGCCCCCCGACTCTGGTGCCTTGGGAGTCATGTCACGCTGCGAGGCCGCCCTCGTTCTTTCTTTCCTTTGCGTTCTTCCGCACCGGCTAGACAGATTTACCGGAGAGGACAGACAGAGCATCCCAAAGGCCTTCCCTGTGAAGCACGGGAAAACGCTCTCGGATCCTCCGTCTCACAGTCGAAAATTTCGGAGACGAAGCTCATGAAAGAGAGTCTGCTCATTTCTCAGGCGATCGCTGCACCCATCCTGCCGATCTACTTTATCGGCGGCAAATGCCCCGGGCTCCTGATTCACACGCAGAGTTCTTTCGGACAGATTTTCTCATCAAACGATCTGACATGTCTACTTGGTTTTATTATACACCATTTTTCACTTGAAAAAGTGAACAATTTGACCTGCATGACAAAAGCCCCGCCGCCGCGGGGCTTTTCTGGCTATCGAAAATTTCTTGAGATGCTTATGAGAAACGAGGCTGCGTGCCGTCCCATTGACCGCAGACGAAAGAGGGGCAGGTTCTATGGGTTCAACGGGAGCGGTGCGGCGCATTTCGTCATCCTGAGCGGAGAAAAACGTCGTATGTTAAGGAATGGCAAAAGATTTCTCGCTTTGCTCGAAATGACGATACGAGAGTCCCCTAGTCTCTAGTCCCTAGTCCCTGCTTTCAAACTTTTTGGGCTATCCTTTTCCCGTATCGTCATCCCGAG
>DLZS01000125.1:0-12053 GCA_003447275.1 Dialister sp. | reverse complement strand
GCACTGCGGTCAGTATCACATAGTCACTGGCAGGGAAACGGCGTCTTGGTGCCACGTATTTCTGCGTTCACACATGCATCGTTTATCGGTCTGCAAGGAAGATTTCTCGCTTCGCTCGAAATGACGATACGAGAGTCTCCTAGTCTCTAGTCACTAGTCCCCAGCCACTACTCGTTTTGTTCCGCCAGTGCCTTCACGAGATGATATACCTCCGCAAAGGGCAGGTGTTCTTTTTCTGCGATGGCCTTCACCGATTCATACTCGGGGTAGAAGCGTCTCTCCCCGGGGAGGGCGACTTCCTTCACCTCCGCGATGCCGAAGGGCGTTTCCACCTGCTTCTGGTTGCGGTGAAGGATGGAGCGCATGACGCTCGGAAATTCGCGGATACCGATGGTCGTCGTTTCTTTGAAGATGATGTCCTCAAGCTCTTCCATCCTGCTCTTCTTGCAGATCACGGTGAGCTCCCACGCGGGACGGTTCTTCTTCATGTAGACGGGGCTGTAATGGACATCGAGCGCACCGGCCTGCATGAGGCGGTCGATGGTATAGCCGAGCGCTTCGCCGGTGCTGTCGTCGATATCGGTCTCGAGCTTCACGATCTCATCCTTGCCCTCTTCCATGGCATTCCCTTCGATGAGGTATGCGCGGAGGATATTCGTGCGCTCGGTGTAGTCTCTCTTGCCTGCACCAAGACCTGTACGCACGATGCGGAAGGCTTTCGGCAGCTGGTGCGTCGTGCAGATGGCAGCCGCAATGGCTGCGCCGGTCGGCGTGACGTATTCCCCCTTCGCCGCCATGATGGTGAGCGGCATATCGTAGGCTTCGATGATATTCATGGTCGCCGGGACGGGGACGGGCAGCACGCCGTGCTGGCAGCGGACGGTGCCTCTGCCCTCGGTGAGGCAGGGGATGATGACATCCGTGATCCCCAGGCTGTCAAAGGTGACCGCCGCAGAAATGATATCTACGATGGAGTCGATGGCGCCGACTTCATGGAAATGCACCTCTTCCAGCGGCATGTGATGAGCGAGAGACTCTGCTTCCGCTACGATGTGGAACATCTTGCCCGCCAGTGCTTTCGCCGAGTCTGTCATGTCTGTCGCGTCGATGATGCCCATGATCTCTGCCAGATGGCGTCCGTGGTGGTGGTGATGCTCATGGTGATGATGAGGCTCTTCGCCTCCGTGTCCGTGGCAGTGATGCGCTTCCTTGTCCTCATGGCAATGACAGTGATGTGCTTCCTCGTCCTCATGGCAGTGGCAGTGATGCGCTTCCTCGTCCTCGTGACAGTGGCAGTGATGCGCTTCCTCGTCCTCGTGACAGTGGCAATGAGGCACTTTCTCGTCCTCGTGGCAGTGGCAGTGATGCTCTTCTTCGTCCTCGTGACAGTGGCAATGAGGCGCTTCCTCGTCCTCATGGCAATGGCAGTGAGGCTCTTCCTCCTGCGGGGCTGCAGCGGTCACCGGTGCCGGGCCATAGAGGTAGGCCATATCATGGTCATGATTTTCATGGGCTGCATCCAGAATGACATTGAAATCACAGCACGCAATGCCGGATTTCTTGACGCTGGAGATCTCCACCATGAAACCGTCCGCGGGGATGGAATTCAGCGCGCGTTCCAGCGCCTCCGGGTCTGCACCGAGGTCGATCATCGCTGCGACGAACATATCTCCGCTGATGCCGGAGGAAGTTTCAAGGTATAATGTTTTTCCCATATGGTTTCTCCTTATTGGTTGTTGATTATTGGTTGGAATCAGGAGTGACTGGTGACTGGATTCTAGTAGCTAGGGACTAGTGGCTAGGGATTAGGAGCTTCGAGTGACTGGTGACTTGAATACGACTTTCGGGCATCGCCCCGTTTCGTCATCCTGAGCGGTGAGAAACGTCGCACTTGAGATAACAAATGCCAGAACAGCTGCGACTTGAGCCGAAGGATCTCGGCGAAGCCGCCACCTTCATTCCTCATTCCTAATTATGGCACGTAATCATAACAAGAAATATGGCGATATGGTTACTTTCAAATCCGTCCCATTTCCGCCAATCGGTTGATCTGTGTCGCGACATAGCCGGCGCCGAAGCCATTGTCGATATTGACGGTGACGATGCCGTTCGCGCAGGAATTGATCATCGTCAAGAGCGCCGAAAGGCCGTGGAAGCTGGCGCCATAGCCCACCGACGTCGGCACCGCGATGACGGGATTCTTCACGAGTCCGCCGATGACCGAGGCGAGCGCCCCTTCCATGCCTGCCACTGCGATGACACAGTTCGCGCGGCGCACGATCGCCTCCTTCGAAAGGATGCGGTGGATGCCGCTGACGCCCACATCATAGACACGCTCGACATGCGTCCCGAAGTACTCTGCCGTCTGTGCCGCTTCCTCTGCGACAGAAATATCTGCCGTGCCGCCCGTGCAGATGGCCACGCAGCCGATGTGTTCCTTCTCCTTTTCCAGCTTCAGGATATGCGACACCGGATCATAGGAGATCTCCGGCAGGAATTCCTTCACGATCTCATACTGGTGGGGAGAGGCGCGGGTGCCGAAGACTTCCCCTTCCACCTCATAGAGCCTTCGGAAGATCTGTCCGATGAATTCGTCAGATTTCCCCTGGCAGTAGATCACTTCTGCAAAGCCGGAACGCTTCTTCCGATCCGTATCGAGCTTGGCAAATCCCATTTCCTCATAGGATCGCTCCGCCGGATTCTCACGGATGAGCGCCTCTGCCGCTGAGAGCGACAGCGCGCCGGACTTCACTTGGGTCAATATCTCTTGAATACTCATATATGTGTCCTTTGGTTGATTGGTTGTTGGTTTAGGTTCAAAGTTCAGGGTTCAGGGTTAGTCCACGGAGCGTGCTGCCCTTTGATTGCGTTTGAAAGTTTCGTTTGAATGAGAAATTAGAAATGCGAAATACGAAATGATGGTGCGGCGCATAAAAATAAGGAAGCGCCACGGAGTATAAATAGTGGCGATGCCCGAAAGTAATATTCAAGTCACCAGTCACTAGTTACTCGAGGCTCCTAATCCCTAGTCACTAGTCACTAGTCACTAGTCACTAGCCACCAGTCACTATTTCCCATCCATCGACCCCGAGCGGAACCCTTCTAGGTCCATGGTCACGTAGCGAAAGCCCAGCGCATGAAAGCGCGCGATGACTGCCTCACGATTTTCCACGAGCTTTGGGAGCTGCGCGGGGAGCACCTCGATGCGGGCGATATCTCCATGGCAGCGCACGCGAAACTGCAAAAACCCCAGATCGAACAGCAGCTGCTCAGCCGCTTCGACCGCGCGGAGCTTCTCCTCCGTGATCCTCGTGCCATAGGGGAAACGGGTCGCCAGACACGCAAAGGATGGCTTATTCCATGTGGGAAGTCCTTCCTTCTCCGACAGGATGCGGATCTCCTCCTTCGTGAGCCCCGCCTCCTTCAAAGGGCTCACGACGCCCAGCTCGGCAAGCGCTTTCAGCCCGGGGCGATAGCCCTTCGTGTCACTGAAATTTGTCCCGTCGATGATATAAGCGATCTGATGCTCCTTCGCCAGCTCGCCAAGAGACGAGAAGAGATAGGTCTTGCACCAGTAGCAGCGATCCTTCGGATTGTCAGCAAAGCCCGGCGCAGCGAACTGGTCCCTTTCCACGATCACCTGCCGGATGCCGCGGTACGTGCAGAAATCCTTCGCCTCTTCGATCTCACGCGCGGGGACGGAATTGAGCTTCATCGTCACTGCGACAGCCTTATCGCCGAGCACCTTAGAGGCTTCATGAAGGAGAAAGGTCGAGTCCACACCGCCGGAAAAAGCGACGGCGACTGAGCCAAGTGTTTTCAAATGTGCTTCAAGCGTTTTCTGCTTGAGAAGAATGCTTTCATGGATCATTAGAAAGTCTCCTTTGTTAGGGTTAGCCCCGGGGATGTGCTGTCCCTTGATGATTTGTGAAACAGGGGGAACGGTTTCAGAGGGTTCAGAGGGGGTGGTGTAGCGCATAAATCATGATGATACCCAAATGTTGTATTTAGTCACCAGTCACTCGAAGCTCCTAATCCCTAGCCACTAGTCCCTAGCTACTAGAATCCAGTCACCCGAAAATATACTTCCTTCGCGTCTTGAAAAGCAAGACAGATAGTCCGACGGCCGTGACGAACCAGCTCAGCGGATACACCGTCATAAGGCAGTCAAAGCTGGGGATGGCAGGAAATACGGCCCACATGTACAGGATACGGAAGCCGCAGATCCCGACGATCGTGATGAGCGCCGGAGAAAGTGAATTGCCAAAGCCGCGGAGATAGGCGGAGATCATTTCGATGGCCAGATTCAAAGGCTCCGCCAGAATGATATAGCCCATGCGGGTGACGCCATAGCTGATGACCATCACATCGCTGGTAAAAAGCGCAAGCAGTGATGGCGAAAAATACAGGATGGGCGCTCCGATGATGACGCAGACGACCAGATTCTGCAAGGTGGTGATGACCCCGACGCGGCGGCAGCGCGCCATGTCGCCGGCCCCGTAGTTCTGCCCGACGAATGTCGTACATGCCTGCCCGAACGCATTGACAAAGATATAGCAAAGAATATCCAGATTGAACGCCGCCGCCGATGCCGCCATGACATCCGCGCCAAGGCTGTTGATCGCCGACTGGATCACGATGTTCGACAGACAGAAGACCGCCGCCTGCACCCCGGCCGGTGTGCCAATGCGAAGGATCTCCCGCAAAATATACAGATCAAAGAGCGATGCCCTGCATTCCAGATGGATCACATGCTTGCTGCGAAGCAGGATCGTCACCAGCATGGCGGAAGAAAGAAGCGTCGCACATGTCGTAGAGATCGCCACAGCTGCCACGCCCTGATGAAAAAACGCCACCAGCGTGTAGCTGATGATGACCTTGATGACCCCCGCCAGCGCCAGACAGAAGAGCGGCGTCCTCGTATCTCCCTGACTTCGGAAGATGGCAGACGCAAAATTATAGACCAGGATCCCCGGCAGTGCCAGGAAGAAAATGCGCAGATACCGGGCAGAGAGCGGCATGAGCGCATCCGGCACCTGAAGCAGCGAGAGCAGCGGCTCCGCGACAGCTTCGCTCAGACAGGTCATCACGATCCCTGCGGCAAGCGCAAAGGCAAGCGTCGAAAAGACCGCCCGATGGATCCCCTCCCGATTTCCCTTCCCTGTCATTTGGGAAATCACGACATTCGCCCCGATCGAAATACCGATAAAAAATGTCACGATGAAGCCGATGATGGGCACATTGCTCCCGACAGCCGCCATCGCTTCCTTCCCGACAAACTGCCCCATGATGATGGTGTCGATGGTATTGAACACCTGCTGCAGCATGCCCGTCAGTGCCAGGAGCAACGCAAAACGGATCGTTTTCCTTCCGATCGGTCCATGCGTCATATCTATTTTTTTCATATATACCTCTTACCCGGCAGGCGAAGGAGAGCGATCGAGGGGAAAAGGGAAATCACCTCTGCGCCCCGAAGCCGCCGGATGGCCTGCTACATATACCTCTTATTATATCATTCCTGACAACCTGTCCTGCAAGCGCGCCGCCTCTTGCCAAGACCGGCCATTGGCTCTATGATATAGAGGAACCGTCATTTATGCACATGCCTTCTGGCTATCGAAAGGCATGCCTAAATAGTGACTAGTGACTGGCGGATTCTCTCACACTGTCATTTCGAGAGAGCGAGAAATCTTTGTCATTCGCATTCAAGTGGTCGATGTCAGGAACCCCAAAACGGGAAGCCTGTTATCTCAAACCTTCGGGCATCGCCCCCCCGTTGAACCCTCTGAACCTGTAGAACCCGCTTCCCCTCTTTCACAAACAATCAAGGGTCGGCACGCCCTCGGGGCTAACCCTGAACCCTTGTCCCTTTATTGATTTCCTCTAAGGAGGCATCGCTTATGGATCTATTCGGACACGAAGACCCGGAAGAATATATCGTCCGCCGCAGGCAGGAGATGGCACGCCCCACCGGCTTTGCCACGCACGAAGCACTGAAGGAAGCCATCACCTCCTGCAGCCGCTGCCCGCTTCGCCGCGAAGGCGGTCTTGGCCCCGTGCTCTCCACCGGCCCTGCGGATGCCCCGCTCATGATCGTCGGCGAAGGCCCCGGGGGTGTCGAGGATGACTATGGCGGCCCTCTGATCGGCCCCTCCGGGCAGCTGCTGGACAAGGCGCTCGCCTCCGTCGGCATCACCCGCGACCATGTCTACGTGACAAACATCGTAAAATGCCGTCCGCGCGGCAACCGCACCCCCACCATGGACGAAGGGCATTTCTGCGGAAGCATCTGGCTTTTGCAAGAGATCGCACTCGCACGCCCTGCCGTCATCATCGGTCTTGGCAAAGTCGCACTCCGCTTCTTCCTTGGCCGCGAAGCCGGCATCATCCGCTCCCGCGGTCACTGGATCGATTTCCACGGCATCCCCGTCATGCCGACCTTCCATCCCGCTTACCTTCTCCGCCAGAGCGGCCGTGCACTGGTCGATGCAAAATGGCAGGTCTACTACGACCTCAAAGCCGCCAAGGAACGCGCCGCCGCCCTCCGTCCGGACTGGGTATGGCAAAGCGACACCCCGCCAAACCTTTTGGACGAGCTTGCCGCGGAGCGAGCGAAACGGCACTCCCAGGGGTGATTTCCTCTCCGATTCCCCATAGCTTCTGTAAGAAAGGACCCTTATGCATACACTCTTGACCATCCTCATCGGCCTTGCCATCGCTGGCTGGTTCCTCTACTGCCTCTACCGCATGCTGCGCGGCGCGCGCGGCAGGGACTGCGCCAGCTGTCACCTCGCCGGCGGCTTCGACTACAAAAGCACCACGCCTGTCAAGCCCGCTGCCATGAAGCGCAAAGAGATCGTCACTGACACCGGCCATCTCATCATCGTCGACGAAGAAGCGGCGAAGAGACGCCGCGAACGGATCCGGAAGATGATGGAGGGGAAATGACGGGAGTCTGGTAGCCAGGGACTAGTGGCTGGTGACTGGTGACTGATGGCTAGGGATTAGGGACTAGGGACTAGGAGTCTCTCGTATCGTCATTGAAAGCGTTGCCGAGAAATCTTCCTTGCAGTCCGATAAACGATGCATGTGTGAACGCAGAAATACGGTGCACCAAGACGTCGTTTCCCTGCCAGTGCCTATGTGATACGGACCGCA
This sequence comes from Dialister sp., assembly GCA_003447275.1. Classification (GTDB taxonomy): domain Bacteria; phylum Bacillota; class Negativicutes; order Veillonellales; family Dialisteraceae; genus Dialister. The sequence goes on along the minus strand of DLZS01000125.1, from coordinate 4,895 downwards.
GTGCAAGAAAGATCCCTCGGTTGCGCTCGGGATGACGATACAGGAAAAGGATACCCCAAAAAGTTTGAAAACAAGGATGAGGGGCTAGTGACTTACATACCACTTTCGGGCATCGCCCTATATATATTTGCGGCGAAGCCGCCACCACAACCCTGAACCCTGAACCCTGAACCCTGAACCAAAAAACAGAGCCCCCTTTTGCTTGCAAAAGGAGACTCTGTTTTTTTACAATGTCCGTCCCATATCGACGGCCATCTGCTTATCTCTTTCCGGCGAACGGCCAGCGATGGTGAGATAGCCGCCGATCATCGCGCCATTGAGCCCCGCCGAGAGGGCAAAGGCCTGCATGTCACGGAGCGAATTTTCACGTCCCGCGCATACGCGCATGATGGCGTGAGGCAGGATAAAGCGGTACATGGCGAACATCCGAAGGATCTCGATCGGCTTCGGAGACTTATTCTTGCCAAAGGGCGTTCCCGGGATGGGATTGAAAATATTGAGCGGCACAGAGGTGACGTGATGCTCACGAAGAGCAAAGGCCATGTCTATCCGGTCTTCCTCCGTTTCCCCCAGCCCGAAGATACCGCCGGAGCAGACCTCCAGACCCGCCTGCTGGATGCGGCGGATGTGCGCTTCCTTTTCCTCATACGTGTGTGTGGTGCAGATGGCGGGGAAATGGCGCTTCGCCGTTTCCAGATTGCAGTGGATGCGCTGGCAGCCTGCCGCCTTCAGCGTCTTCAGCTGCTCTTCGGTCAGAAGTCCGAGCGAGCAGCAGACGGAGAGCTTCGTCTCTTGGGTGATCCGCTTCACCGCTTCTACGATGGAAGCAAACTGCACAGGATCGCTCTGCCCGCGGCCGGAGGTGACGATGCCGAAGCGTTCTGCGCCATAGGCCTCTGCCTGTTTGGCTTCGCGGAGCAGATCCTCCGGGCTTCTTAGCGAATACTCCTTGACGCCGGTGTGATACCAGCCCGACTGCGCGCAGAACTTGCAATTCTCCGTACAGCGTCCGCTTCTGGCATTCACATCGCTGCAAAAGCGCATCTGATCGCCGCAGAAGGTCTTCCGGATCCTGTCTGCTGCCGCCATAAGGAAGAAGGGCTCCTCCTTTCCGGCCGCAAAGAGCGTCTCTGCCTCCTCCCTGGAGATCTCTCTCCCCGCGAGCACCTGATCCATACACCGAGTGATGGTTGCTATATGTTCATCCATGATTTGCCTCACCATTTTCTTTCAGGAAAACACCGATCCAATCTGACCCTTGCATGATCCCGCAAAAAGTATATAGAAGGAGTGAAGGTGACAGCCTCACCCCTCATCGCATGATACCTGCGGTGCTGTCCGGGTACGGCCAAGGTCGTGAAGCATCGCGATATCATCCTGCGGATCCGAGCCCTTGCTGGTGAGGTAATTGCCGATCATGACGCCATTCATGCCGCCGGAGGTACGGATCAGCGTCCTCGCTTCCTCTTCTGTGATCGCTCCGCCATTCAAAACCTTTTCCGTCCACTTCAAAATCTGTTCGCAGCTGCTTTCCATTTTTTAAATCCTCCGGTCGCATGGCCGGGTCTTGCCTTTGTCATACCTTACGTGTCATACGTAATAGAAATATTCGTGTTTGACAATGGGAATATTTCTATGCATTTGTGCTGGTGATTGTGAAATCGGGACTGAAAATCAGACGTCTGATGTCTGATTTCCAGTCCCGAGTCATTCTCAAAGCTTCGGTGTCGTCATGGAACGTCCGAGATCCTCCGTCATGCGGATATCTTCCTTCGGGTCACGGCCGCCTGTCGTCAGATAGCCGCCCACCATGATGCCGTTCAGCCCGCCTGTCAGCGCATACGCCTGCAGGCTTCGCAGGTTCACCTCACGGCCGCCTGCGGTGCGGATCAGTGCCTTCGGCAGGACGAAACGGAACATCGCAAACGTGCGGAGCACCTCCAGCGGCGACAGACGCTTATTCGTATAGAAAGGCGTCCCCTTCACCGGATTCAGGATATTCAGCGGTACCGAGTCGATATGCATCTCCTTCAGGTGGAAGGCCATCTCCACCCGCTGATCCAGAGACTCCCCGAGCCCGATGATCCCGCCGGAGCACACGCGGATCCCTGCCGACTGCGCGGTATGGATGATATCCTCCTTATCCTCCATCGTATGCGTCGAGCAGATCTCCGGGAAATAGGAAGGCGACGTCTCGATATTGCAGTGGATGCGCGTGATGCCCGCCTCTTTCAGCTGGAGTGCCTGCTCCTTGGAGATCAGCCCCAGCGAGCAGCACACCTCGATGCCCACCTGTTCTCTGATCTTCTTCACGATATCGATGATCTCATCGAACTCATTCGGATTATCCTGGTTACGGCCGGAAGTCACCAAAGAGAAACGGACAGCGCCTGCTTCCTTCGCCTTCTTCGCTGCCGCCAGGATCTCCTCCTCCGGCAGAAGACGGTACACCTTTGCCCCCGTGTGATACCAGCCCGACTGCGCGCAGAACTTGCAATTTTCCTGGCAATGCCCGCTTCTTGCATTGATGATCGCACAGAAATCCACCGCATTTCCATTGAACTTCTGGCGAATCTTATCGGCCATCGCAAGCAGCAGCATGGTATCCTCATCCTTCGTGCGGATGAGACGCTTCGCTTCCTCCTGCGTGATCTCACCCCCATCCATGACCTTCTCCGCCAATCTGATGATCTCTGCACAAGCACTTTCCATGATGATTCTCCCTTTCCTTCATTCCTTCGGGCCACTCGCCCTTTTGAATTGTTACCTTGTAGGTAAGTATAAAATAAACAATCAGACGTGTCAATCAAGAAAATAATTGCGGTTGACAATGAAGAGAGGAAAGCGGAGAAGTGCGCGGCATATGCGGGGGAAGCGCGAGTCCCTGACCGCGAATGACAACGATTGAATCAGTGCTTCCTTCAAAATCATTCGCGCCCCTTCCTCTGGAAGGGGCAGACGAGCGAAGCGAGGCGGGGTTGGCTTCCCTGAATGTAGGAGTACCGTTTCACGCGGCCAACCTCCGCCCCTTCGGGGCACCTCCTTCCAAAGGAAGGAGGGAGAAAAAAGGGGCTGATGTCTTCCGATCTCCCAGTCTCTTAGTCCCCATACACCACAAAACCCCTGACCGGAAAATTTCCGATCAGGGGCTTTCTATGCGATCGCATCAGCGTCTCTCGAAAGACATTAGTCGATCGTGATCTGACGCGATGGTTCTGCCTTCTTTTCTTTTTCCTTCGGCAGTGTGATGGTCAGGATGCCATCCTTCAGCGCCGCTTTGATGCTTTCCTCCTTGATGCCTTTCACCGTAAACTGACGGCTGAAGGAGACCGAAGCACGTTCGCGGCGGATGTAGTGATGCTCTGTATCATCGGCATCCTTCTTGTCTTCCTTCTTTGCACCCAGAGACAGGATCCCATTTTCATAAGAAATATGGATCTCTTCCTTCTTGAACCCCGGCATATCGCAAGTGATCTCGTAATGATCCTTCTTATCCTCAATATCGACTTTCGGGACAGCGGTGTAATCCTGATACACCGTCGGCATATCATCATCAAAGAAGTGATCCAGAACCGTATTGCCAAACAGACCATCAAATGGAATCAAACTACGCATATCAAAGACCTCTTTCTTTTTATAATTTTCTTCAGGAGCCCTTTCGATTCTCCCTTGAACAACTATAGTATAGCACTTTTAGCACTCATGTCAATAGAGTGCTAAATTATTTTTGATTATTTGATCTAAGAGAATGAAAATGCGTGCTTCGATGATCCTTAGCTGGTGCTATCCTCGTATCGTCAGCCTTCCCTATGGGAAGATGCCCGAAAGGGGCGGATAGGAGAGGGGCGGCAGGAAAGACAGAAGAAGAAAATGTCTCTTAGCCTCCCCGTCAGCTCGATACGTTTGTGACAGTGAGGATGCGTTGTTCCTCATGCGCTTCGCTCGTGTACGTGATCCGCACCGTCCGCTTGTACCCGCCCTCTGCATCCGATGCCGTAGACAGGATGACCCCCTCCGTGCGGGATGCCGACGTATCCGTTACCGTCACCTTGACCCGCCGTCCATTCACCGAGAGCGTGAAGCTCTGATTTCCCATCGCTCCCGTCTTCAGCCGCCCGAGCGCCACATTCGCTCCGCTCTCTGCCGCATACACCGAAGACAGCCCCTGCTGATAGAGGTACGCCTCCGAGGCGGTGCGGGAGACGTAGTAGAGCGCTCCCGCAGACAGCGTCACCAGCATAGAAAAAAGAAGCAGCAGGCACAGCGTCATGGAGCCCTTCCTTCTATTCATAGCGCTGCCCCTTCCTGTAGAAATCGGCATACGAGAGAAGACTCGTCCGGAAATCCATCATTTCCCCTGACGGGCGATGCAGGATCGAGAAGGAGATCGCAAGCGATCCCTCCCCGTTCTTGACAAAGAGCGGCCCCTCCTCACAAGTCAGTGCGTACTCCTCCTTCCCCGATGTCGTCCCCGTCACCGGCTCCGTCGTCATCCCGTACACATCGAGCTTCAATTTCTCCTGATTCAGAAAGAAACGATACGTCTTCTCCTCGCCCGACTGGTTATACGCCTCGTAGCTGTAGGTATCCCCGGAGATCGAAGAAGCCGTCTCCCTCTTGAGAGCGTTGCGGAGCTGCTCAGTCATGAAATCCATGGCATACAGCCCCTCGCCCGCGATCCGCGAACGCTTCGTCATGAGATCCACCGCGCGCACAGCCTCCGCCGCGAAGGGATAGAGCACCGCCGAAAGCGATGCGATCAGGAAAAGCGCGATCAGCGCCTCGAGAAGAATATATCCGCGCCTCTTCATGCTCCGCCTCCCTTCCTCGCCCTGACAAGGAAACACCGCGTCTTTCTCTTTTCCCTATTATAACAAAAAGGCGATGTGAAATAA
>DLZS01000080.1:29289-36197 GCA_003447275.1 Dialister sp. | reverse complement strand
CCCCGCGGCAGATGGAACGCGAAAATGAGATGATCGTTATTTCACATCGCCTTTTTGGGTGGCCTGACATGAGGGATGATTCAGCCATCAAAAGGAGGAAAAAGAATAAATCAAAAAGGCTATTGACTATTTGACTATTTGATGTATAATAGATTACAGAAATAAGGTAAGAGGTCAAGCGGAAAGCGGTGAGTGATATGAATAGCACGATGCTATCTGATAAAATAGAAAATTTCATTCTGGATCTGATGGATAAGCAAAATACAGACCAGCTGCTGCTAAAGCGCAAGGAGGTGGCCGACCGGCTCGCGTGTGCGCCTTCACAGGTGACGTATGTGATCAATACGAGATTCTCCGCCAATGATCGATTCATTGTCGAGTCACGGCGGGGGAGCGGTGGATATATCAAGATCTCCCTGCGTCCTGTCGAGCGTGAGGAGGTGCCGGACTACTACCATCGGCTGAAGGAGGCAGCGAGCCAGTACCAGAATGAAAAGTCAAATCATCAAACAAAAGACAAACCGGTATCTCAGGAGGAGATAGAAAATGGTCTTCGGGGATATTTCCAGATGCTTTTGAATTACGACATCATTTCCGAGCGTGAGTATCGGCTGATGTATGCGATGACGCACACGATGCTGGAGTATTGTCCGGAAGGACACCGAAAGGAAGCCGGACGGACGATGATTCATCGCATCGAGTGGGCGCTGAAAGGAGAATAAATATGCTTTGTGAACGCTGTCATGCACATCCTGCCACCGTTCATATGGTGCAGGTGGTGAACGGACATAGAAAAGAGGAGCATCTCTGCAGTGAGTGCGCAGAGAAAGAGCATGTCTTCCAGAAGGAGCAGAGCTTCTTTGGACATGGATTCTTTGACAGTCCGCTGGATCATTTCTTCGGCGGCTCGATGCTTGGGCATCTCTTAGAAGACCCCTTCGGGACCCGCACGCTGGAAGATCAGGGCGGCGGACAATTCATCGAAGTCAGCCCGGAAAAGCTGCCGGAGAATGAAGACGGCTACAACCGCTTCAAAGAGTCTATCCGCCCGTCGTTCCAGAAAGGGAAGAATGAAATTCCCGTCAATGAACCGAAGGCCAAAGAAAAGGCGGATGCTCCGGCGGAGAGCGAGGAGCTGCAAGCCTTAAGAAGGGAGCTCAAGAGCTGTGTCGACCGGGAGGATTTCGAGCGCGCCTGCGAGGTCAGAGACAAGATAAAAGCGCTGGAGAGTAAAAAGTCGTGATATGAAATGACTATCATCCCAAAACAAAGGAGGGATTTCTATGGAAGACAGATATACAGATGGTGTAAAAAATGCCTGGAAATTTGCAGGAGAAGAGGCCTCGAAGCTGGGCAGTGATTATTTGGGGACCGAGCATCTGCTTTTGGGCATTGCCCACGAAAAAGATTCGGCCGGCGGCAAGATCCTGAATTCGCTCGGTGTGACCGTAGAGGCAGTGGAGCCGCTGCTCGCCGGGCAGGGAAGGAGCGGATTCTTCTCTCGACGTGAGCTGTATGTAGCGCCGCGGACGAAACGGGTGCTGGAAATGGCGGTGGAGGAAGCCAATGACCTTGGCAATTCCTTCGTCGGCACGGAGCATCTGCTGCTTGCCATTCTTCGGGAAGGCAGCGGCGTTGCGATGCAGATCCTGGAGCATTTCGGCGTGACACAGGAGAAGCTGCAGAAAGCCTTCGATACCTATATTTCGGAAGACGGAAATGGAGAAGGCAGTGCAGAGCTGGGAGAGATGGGCGATTTTGCCATCGACCTCAATGAAAAAGCCAAACAGGGCAAGATCGACCCTGTCATCGGGCGTCAGACGGAGATCAATCGTGTGATCCAGATCCTGTCCCGCAGAAATAAGAACAACCCTGTCCTCATCGGTGAGCCGGGCGTAGGCAAGACAGCCATCGCAGAAGGGCTTGCACAGCGGATCGTTTCTCATGATGTGCCGGAGATCCTGAAGGACTGCCATGTGATTTCTCTCAATATGTCCTCCGTCGTCGCCGGTACCAAGTACAGAGGCGAATTTGAGGAACGGCTGAAAAAAGTCATTGATGAAGTGAAGAAACATAAAGACTGGATCCTTTTCGTCGATGAACTGCATACACTGGTGGGCGCAGGCTCGACGGAAGGCTCCATGGATGCAGCCAATATCATGAAACCGGCTCTGGCACGCGGGGAGCTGCGCTGCATCGGTGCGACCACTTTGAAAGAATATAAGAAGTATATCGAAAAGGATGCCGCTTTGGAACGTCGGTTCCAGCCGGTCAAAGTCGGTGAACCGACACCGGAAGATACGCTGAAGATCTTGAAGGGGCTGCGTGATCGCTACGAAGCCTTCCATAAAGCAAAGATCACCGATGAAGCAATGAAAGCGGCTGTCGAACTTTCCGGTCGTTACATCACGGATCGTTTCCAGCCTGATAAAGCCATCGATGTCATCGATGAAGCCGCCGCCAAGGTCCGCATGGAAGCGTCTTCGACACCGGATGCGCTGAAGGAGAAGGAAGAAAAGCTGGCCTCCCTTTTGAAAGAAAAGGAAGCGGCTGTGGCTTCGCAGGATTTTGAAAAAGCCGCCGAGTATCGTGATGCTGCCAAGAAGATGCAGAGTGAGATCGCCCTCATGAAGAAGGACTGGAAGGGGGCGGATCATGATGATCTTAAAGTCACGGAAGAAGATGTGGCAGAAGTCGTCGCTAAATGGACGGGGGTACCGCTGCAGAATCTGAAGAAGAGCGACTCCGAGCGTCTGCTCCATCTGGAAGAAGAGCTGCATAAGAGAGTGGTCGGTCAGGATGAGGCTGTCCATGCCGTTGCTACGGCGATCCGTCGTGCGCGCGCCGGCATGAAGGATCCGAAACGTCCGATCGGTTCCTTCCTCTTCCTCGGCTCGACCGGTGTCGGCAAGACCGAGCTGGCCAGAGCGCTTGCTGAATGCATGTTTGGCAGTGAGAAAAATATGATTCGTTTCGATATGTCGGAATACATGGAGAAACACGAAGTGTCCCGTCTCGTCGGTGCGCCTCCAGGATATGTCGGCTATGAAGAAGGCGGCCAGCTGACCGATGCCGTGAGAAAGACGCCGTACAGCGTCATCCTCTTCGATGAAGTCGAAAAGGCGCATCCGGATTTCTTCAATATCCTTCTGCAGGTACTCGATGATGGTCGTCTGACCGATGGTCAGGGCCGCACCGTGGACTTCACGAATGCTGTCATCATCATGACCAGTAACCTTGGCTCTGCCCTCTTGAAGAACCAGATGAAGAAACTGGGATTCAAAGCAGAGGACAAAGGCGAGAAGAAGGAAACCTTCGAGGATGTGAAGAAGCTGATGATGGATGAAGTGAAACACACGCTCCGTCCGGAATTCATCAACCGTATCGATGAGATCATCGTCTTCCATCCGCTCACCGCTACCGATCTTTCCTCTATCGTGAACCTGATGCTTGCCAAGGTCGGCGAGAAGCTCGCGCACTTCGAAGTGAAGCTCGATGCCAGCGAAGAAGCGAAAAAGCTCCTCATCGATCATGGTACCGATGTGGAATACGGTGCCCGTCCGCTGCGCCGCACCATCCAGAAAGAAGTCGAAGACCCGATCTCCGAGCTCATTCTGCAGGAGGGGCTCGAAAAGAAGAAAGTCCTCCATATGGATGCCAAGGATGGCAAGCTGACTTTCCACGCGGAATGATGCCATCGCCTTTAGGCAGATGATATAATAAGAGTGCAATGGGAATGTAGTAGACATTTCCCGTTGCACTCTTTTTGTGTTTTTAGGGGTTCAGCGGGTTCTCTGGGGTCTGAAGGTTCAACGGGGAAGGTGCGGCGCGAAGCGCCGAATGATAAAATTGCGGCGAAGCCGCCACCACCACTCCTCACTCCACACTCCTAACTCCTAACTTTGAGAAATTGTATAGCGTACTGATGAACGATATGATGATAAAGGAGATACATCCATGGCCAAGAACCGAACCAAATTCGTCTGCTCGAACTGCGGGGCAGAGACTGTGAGATGGATGGGGCGATGCCCGCAGTGCGGCTCATGGAATACACTCGAGGAGACGGTGGAGGAAGTCCTCCCCAAGCAGCTGCGGACGACGCATGAAGTGGTCAGCGGCAAGCGTCCGCAGAAACTCTCGGAAGTGAATCTGGAAAACCATGAACGCATGCAGCTTTCGATGCCCGAGGTCGATCGTCCGCTCGGAGGCGGCGTCGTACCCGGCTCCGTCATCCTTTGGGGCGGAGAGCCGGGGATCGGCAAGTCGACACTGATTCTCCAGGTCTGCCACGCCATGGCAAAGGCGGGGCGGAGCGTCCTTTATGCAAGCGGGGAAGAGTCCGAGGCGCAGATCAAGATGCGCGCCGAAAGACTCGGCGCTGCTGATGACGATCTCTTCGTCTATTCCGGCGGCAATCTGGATGCCATCGTCTCTGAGGCAGAAAAAGAAAAGCCATCCATGCTGGTCATCGACTCCATCCAGACGATGTATCTGTCTGCCAATGAATCCCCGATGGGAAGCCCCGCGCAGATTCGCGACTGCACCGCCGTACTCGTGCGCCTCGCGAAAAGTGAGAATATCGCTGTCATGATCATCGGTCACGTGACGAAGGAAGGAAATCTTGCGGGACCGCGCATCTTGGAGCACATGGTCGACGTGGTCTTCTACTTGGAAGGCGACCGCAGCTACCAGTTCCGTGTGCTGAGGACGGTGAAAAACCGTTTCGGCTCCACCGCCGAGTCCGGGCTCTTCGTCATGGAGGGGCAGGGGCTCAAAGGGATCGAAGACCCGTCGAAATACCTGCTTCGTGACCGCACGAGCCAGACGCCGGGTCAGGCTGTCGTCGCCTGCATGGAAGGACTGCGCCCTGTCCTTGTAGAGATCCAGGCACTCACCGTCCACTCGGTCCTTGCCATCCCGCGCCGCATCGCGGCGGGCTATGACTACAACCGCATGATCATTCTTCTCGCGGTCCTGGAACGCCGCGGACGCATCCCTTTCTCGACCGAAGATGTATATCTCAATGTGGCGGGCGGTTTCCGTGTGAAGGAAACTGCCGCCGATCTGGCTGTCGCGCTCTCACTGATCTCCGTCAGAGGCGACGCCCCTATCCCGCAGAACCTCATGGCGCTCGGAGAGATCGGTCTCACCGGAGAGATCATGCCCGTTTCCCGTGTCACTCTTCGTCTCAAAGAAGCACTCAAGATGAAATTTACCCACTTCATCCTGTCGGAACGCAATAAAAAAGAAGTCCTGGCCTATTATGAAGCGCATCATCTGGACGAGGTCAGAGAACATACCGTCTTCGTCAGAAATCTGAAAGACCTGATGGAAGCGGTGAAGTAGGGGGGCACGGGGCGTGCTGCTCCTTGATTTGGGGATAAAAGCTCTGTTTGAATGAGGAATGAGGAATGAAGGTGGCGGATTTGCCGCAAGTATATATGGGGCGATGCCCGAAGGTGGTATTTAATCAGTGTTTTCCTAATCCCTAATCCCTAATCCCTAATCCCTAGCTACTCAACCCTGCTTTCAAATTTCAGGGGTTGGTGCGGTGTTTCTATAGGATGAAGCGCTGCACCAACCCCTTTGAACCTTCTGAACGTATAGAACCCGCTGAACCTGCCAACCGCAAACTGTCAGCCATCAACAAAATTTTTCATTTCCGGTATAAATGAGAGCGAAAGTTTGCTATAATAAGATAATACTTAAAATGTAAAAATGGACTTACTATCTGAAAAAGTTGTTTTCTACAAAAACATAGTGTAATCAAAGAGGATTCAAGATGCCGGAAAAAGTATTACGATTGATATTCATCCTGCTCTTTACCGTTCTTGGCGTCGTGCTTTCCAGGCAGGGCGAGTCAGTGCTGACGGCACTGCTCCCGAGCTCTGTCCTGACGGAGACCATTCTGGGGATCACCTTCATGTCTCTGGCCACGATGCTTCTGGGTGGTATTTTAGGAGCTGTCGTGGGCTGCGCTGTATCGCCCTACCTTATTTCCCGCCTTTTCGCATTGACATCGCGGATGGAGAAGTCGCTGTCTGCCATGAGTACGCAGGATCTCATCGCAGGGACGCTCGGGCTCTTTCTGGGGCTCATCATTGCAAATCTGGTCGGACTTGCTTTCAGTTCGGTGCCGTTCATCGGGCCGTATGTCTCTGTCGTGCTGTCCATCGTGCTCGGGTACCTGGGGATGCACCTCGCGGTCAGCAAGAAGGCTGAAATGACCGGCTGGTTTAAGCTGCATGCGGAAGAAAAGAGCGAGAAAAAGAAATCAAAGGAAAAACAGCGCATCGGTAAGCTGCTGGATACGAATATCATCATCGATGGACGTGTGGCAGATATTTTCCAGACTGGATTTTTGGAAGGTCCTATCGTGGTGCCTGTCTTTGTGCTGGAAGAATTGCAGAAGATCGCAGACAGCTCGGACGTACTGAAGAGGAATCGCGGCCGCCGCGGACTGGATATCCTGAACCATATGCGCAAGAAGAACCGCGATGACATCAAGATCATCACCGATGATTTCGAGGAGATCAGTGAGGTGGACTCGAAGCTCATTAAGCTCGCCCGTGAAAAGGGCTACAAGATCATCACCAATGACTACAATCTGAATAAAGTGGCGGAGCTGCAGGGCGTCGCTGTCCTCAATGTGAATGACCTCGCCATCGCTGTGAAGCCGGCCGTCATTCCCGGCGAGCAGATCTTCGTCCAGCTCGTGAAGAATGGCAAGGAAGAAGGCCAGGGAGTCGCCTACCTTGATGACGGCACGATGATCGTGGTCGAAGACGGCAGCAAAAGCATCGGCAAGGAAGTCGCCGTCATCATTACATCCGTCCTTCAGACCTCGGCCGGGAAGATGATCTTTGCGAAGCTTGAAGAATAGGATTAGTAGCTAGGGATTAGGGATT
>DLZS01000080.1:18073-29059 GCA_003447275.1 Dialister sp. | reverse complement strand
TGACTAGTGACTGGTGACTGGGTGACTAAGAGACTAAGAGACTAGGAGATTAGGAGATTAGGAGACATCTGACTTCTATCCGCCGGCCTTCGGGCATCGCCCCGTATATATTCGCGGCGAAGCCGCCACCTTCATTTCTAATTCCTCATTCCTAATTCCTCATTCGAGCAAAGCTTTCATCCCCAATCAAGGTGCGAGCTGCCCCCACGGGCTAGCCATGAACCCTCAAACCCATTTAGGAGTACATGTATTTATGAACAGTCTCATACTGGTGGCTGCCGGTCAGGGCAGCCGCATGGGGGCTCCGGTGAATAAACTTCTCTTGAAGCATCGGGGCCATTCGCTGATTTCTTATACGCTAAGGCATGTCTTTCAGAGCCGCTTTCTGGAAGAGCTTATCATCGTCGCAAGGGTTGAGGAACAGCCGATTTTTGCTGACATATTGAAAGGGATCGAGCACCATATCCCTGTCCGCTTCGCACCGGGCGGAGCGACGCGCACCCAGTCGGTGAAGAATGGACTTTCCTGTCTTGCGAAGGATTCGGAAAAAGTCCTCGTGCATGATGGGGCGCGTCCTTTCGTCGATGGAAAGACCATCGATGAGGCCTTTGCTGCCATCAGCGAGGCGCATCCGGCCGTCGTGGTCGGTATCCCCTGCGTGGATACCATCAAGGAGGTCGATGGAGAATTGGTGCAGGGGACGCTGGATCGGAGCCGCCTTTTCCGCGCGCAGACGCCGCAGGGGGCATTTTCGAAGCTGCTCAAAGCGTCGATGGAGGCTCTTTCCTCCGAAGAAGGGATAACGGATGACGCTTCGATCCTGGAAAAAGCGGGCGTGCCGGTCACGGTGCTGCCCGGGAAAGAACAGTTTTTCAAGGTAACGACACCGGGAGATTGGAGCCGGTTTACAAAAATGATTGAAAAAGAGGGCTTGCCCTTCCGTATCGGACAGGGGTATGATATACATCGATACGATGAAAGCCGTCCGCTCATGCTTGGCGGTGTAGAGATCGCAAAGACAGGCGGTCTTTTGGGCCACTCGGATGCGGATGTGCTGCTGCATGCCATCATGGATGCGCTCCTAGGCGCAGCAGGTCTTCCCGATATCGGGCACTATTTCCCTGATACCGATCCTCGCTATGAGGGAGCGGACAGCAAAAAGCTCATGCTCGAAGTCGCGCGCGTCCTTTCCGAAGAAGGCTGGCAGGCTGGAAATATCGACAGCACGGTCATCGCAGAGAAGCCGAAGCTTGCGCCGCATATTGCGGAAATGAAAGCATCGATCGCGCATCTTCTCGCTATCTCCGAGAGTCAGGTGGGCGTGAAAGCCACAACGAATGAAAAATTGGGTGCAGTGGGCCGCAGGGAAGGTATGGCAGCTCTGGCATCCGTTATCATTTATAGAAAATAAGAAGGAGTTTTAACAGATGGAAAAGAAATTGAAAGTTCGTTTTGCCCCGAGCCCGACAGGCCCATTTCATATCGGTGGTGCGCGCTCCGCGCTCTTCAACTGGCTGGTTGCTCGTCACGCTGACGGCACCTTCCTCGTCCGCATCGAAGATACGGATCTGAAGCGTTCCACCAAGGAATCCGAAGAGAATATCAAAGACTCTCTGAAATGGCTCGGCATGAACTGGGATGAAGGCATCGACGTAGGCGGCCCGCATGGCCCGTACCGCCAGACTGAACGCCTCGATCTCTACAAGAAGGAAGTACAGAGACTTCTTGATGAAGGCAAAGCGTACTACTGCTACTGCAGCGCAGAAGAACTGGAAGTAAGCCGCAAGGCGCAGCTCGATGCCGGCAAGACTCCGATCTATGATGAACACTGCCGCCACCTTACCGAAGAGGAAAAAGCCCGCTACGAAGCGGAAGGCAGAAAGCCGGTCGTCCGCCTCAAGGTCAGAAAAGACGGTGTCTTCGCTTTTGATGACATGGTTCGCGGGCACGTTGAATTTCAGGCGGCCGGTGTCGGTGATTTCATCATCATGAAATCCGACGGTATCCCGGTCTATAATTTCGCTGTCGTGATCGATGATGCCTTCATGGAAGTCACCCATGTCATCCGTGCCGAAGAGCATCTTTCGAATACCCCGCGTCAGCTTGCCATCTATGAAGCACTTGGCTATAAACCTCCGAAATTTGGACATATCTCCCTGATCCTCGGCGAAGATCATAAGAAGATGAGCAAGCGCCATGGGGCGACCTCTGTCACCGAATACAGAAATATGGGCTACCTGCCGGAAGCGGTCGTGAACTATCTGGCGCTCCTTGGCTGGACTCCGAAAGGCGAACAGGAGATCTTTACGGAAGAAGAGCTCATCAAGCAGTTCTCCATGAAGCGTGTCTCCTCGAATGATGCTGTCTTCGATATCAATAAGCTGAACTGGATCAACTTCCAGTACATGAAGAAGCTGGACGCAGACCAGCTCTATGATCTGATCGTCCCATTCCTTGTGAAAGCCGGCTATGTGGATGCTGCAGTCAGTGAAGAAAAGAAAGACTGGCTGAAGAAGGTCATCTGGTTCATGAAGGATCACATCTACTTCGCAGGTCAGGCAGCCGATGAGCTGAGATTCTTCTTCGAAGATATGCCAGAGTTGACCGATGAAGATGTCCTTGCCATCATGAAGGCAGAAACCAGCGGCAAGCTCCTTAAAGCCTTCATCGAAGATCTGAAAGCACTTGAGACCTTCGATCAGGCAGAGATCAAGAAATGCTTCAATGCATGCATGAAAGCACAGGGCATCAAGGGCAAAGCTGCTTACGAACCGACCCGTATCGCTTTGACCGGTGCGACCCAGGGCCCGGGCATGTTTGAAATGATGGAACTTTTCGGAAGAGAAAAGACCATGAATAGACTCGAAGCAGCACTCGCGTACTGCTAAGAGAGGAAAGAGCCACAGAAATGCGCCGCATTTCTGTGGCTCTTTTGATTTGAGGTTAGCCTGTGGGGAGCTGCCCTCTTGATTGGGGATGAAAGATTGGCACAAATGAGGAATTAGGAATGAAGGTGCGGCTTTGCCGCGAGTATATATGAGGCGATGCCCGTAGTCCGGAGGATAGAAGTCAGATGTCTGGCGTCTGATGTCTGATGGCTCCCAGTCTCCCAGTCACTCGAGGTCCCTAATCCCTAACTGCCGATCACAAATTTCTAATTCCAATTTCCTTCATTTATGCTATAATGACTATGAGTGTAATCAGCAGGTTTCCTGCTGAAATCACGATGAGGAAACAGATATGAAAATTATTGGTGGAAAAGCCAAAGGCACGAACCTTTTGGCACCCGTAGGAAGAAATACGACGAGACCGACGCTGGGACGGGTACGGGAAAGCATTTTCAATGTACTTGCCAATGTAGGGCTCGTTGAGACGGATGTCCTTGATATTTTCGCCGGGACAGGCGCGATGGGGCTTGAGGCGCTCAGCCGGTATGCATCGTCTGCGGTCTTTATTGACAAGACAACGGGTCGCATCATCCGCGAAAATGCGAAGAAGTGCCATGTAGAAGATCAGGTACAGATCATATCGAGAGATGTAGGGGCTGCGCTGAAGTCTCTTCAGGGCAGGACCTTTGATTATATTTTCATGGACCCTCCGTATCGGAAGGGCTATATCAATGAAGTACTGGCGATGGTTTTCGACTGCGGCCTTCCTGCTGATCATGCGATCATTATTGCAGAACATTCTATATCAGAACCCCCGGATGTATCACTCTTTGCTGACCGGTGTGAAGTCTGGAAAGAGAAAAAAGTGGGGGCCATTGTTGTTACCTATCTGCTATGCAGATCTACAGAGGGAGAAGTGCAATGAAAATAGCGATTTGCCCAGGAAGTTTCGACCCGGTGACCTATGGTCATCTGGATATCATCAGAAGAAGCGCTTGTCTGGTCGATAAACTGATTGTGGCAGCTTTTTTAAACCCGACCAAGCATTATATGTTTACTACGGAAGAACGGTTGGATATGCTTTGTGAGACGACCAAAGACATTCCCAATGTCGAAGTGGATGCTTTTGATGGTCTTTTGAATGAATACGCAGCGAAGAAGAATTGCCATCTTCTGATTCGCGGACTTCGTGCGTTCAGTGATTTTGAATACGAATTTCAGCGGGCGCTCATGATCAAACAGATCGATCCCACGCTGGAGACCGCATTCTTCATGACGGATGGACGCTATTCTTATCTGTCGTCTACCGGCGTTCGCGAGCTGGCCCATTTTGATGGTGATATTACCCGAATGGTCCCGCCCTATGTACAGGAAATGATCAAGAAAAAGGTAGAGAATCGCTGATCGCTATCGGCTTTTTTCTCAAACTTCGAAAAAGAAATGAGGCTTGCAATTATGGACACAAGAAAACTCTTAGAAGAATTAGAAAATGTCATCAATAACGCGAGTGAAGTACCGCTCACCAATAAGAAATTGGTGGATAAGGATGAGATCGAACGACTGATCGATGCCATCAATCAGTCGCTTCCAAATGAACTTGAGAGCGCACGCCGCATCGTCGCGGACAAAGAGCGCATCATGCTTGACGCAGAAAAGAAAGCAGAGGATACGGTGGCGCAGGCGAAGGACTATATCGCCCGTATCACGGAGGAAAGCGAACTGGTTAAGCAGGCGCAGGAGCGTGCCAATGAAGTGATCTCTTCGGCCAATAAATCCGCTGATGAGCTCCGCACCAGCTCTGTCACCTATGCGACAGATGTTCTGAAGTATGTGGAAACAAATATGGAAAATGTCTTAGACAGCCTGAAAAAGAACCGTCAGAGCCTGATCGATTCCAATTCCGCCGCTGCCCGTCAGCAGGAAAAAGAGAATAAGTGATGAGGGGCGGAGTTTGGGGATCAGCACCCGCTGCCCCCAATGAGCCCGTTGCATTCTGCGGCATATTTTCATGCGAAGACGGAACGCATGTCACGTTTCGCTAGTGTCATCAGATTGATGGGTGATGCTTCAGGGCGCACCTTCATTCCTTATTTCTCATTCCTCTTTTGGGGAAGGGGATAAGTGATATTCCGGTTTTGAATGAAGCATACAGGAGGCCATTCCCATGGGACGAGAAGAGGAAAGCCGACGGATCCTTGTGATCTGTTTTGCGGCGGCTCTTCTGGCTCTGGGAGCGGCCTTTTTTATCTGGCATACCGCAGGGGAGACGAAAGAGGAGCCGCTTCCTGTGGTCGAGCTTTCCGGCAAGGAGTCTTCCCGGACTCTCCTCGTCTATGTGACGGGTGCCGTGAGGCAGCCGGGTGTCTATGAGCTTCCTGAGGGAAGTCGCTTCTTCGATGCGGTGAAGGCTGCGGGTGATGTGCTGCCGTATGCGGTTATGGAAGATATCAATATGGCCGAGCCGCTTTCTGACGGGATGAAGATCCATATCCCGCTTGATCCGGAGCAGGCGGATGCACGGGGGAGCGGGCTCATCTCTATCAATGCCGCCAGCGCGAAAGAGCTCGAAGCACTCCCGGGCGTCGGCAAGGCGACGGCGGATAAGATCATCCGCTACCGTGAGGAGCATGGCCGCTTTTCCTCGAAGGAGGAGCTCAAAAAGGTGCCCTCTATCGGTGAGAGTCGTTACAAGAAGATGGCGGATAAGATCACCCTATGATGATCCGGCTGGGGCTTTTCTGGAGTGCGCTTTTGCTGGCAGCGGGAGTTTTTCTTTTCGAGGAGCTTCCGCCTTTTCTGCTGCCTTATGGGTATGCCTTGCTGCTCCTTTCCGGTGTGCTTTTCCTTCTCTATGGTCATTTCCGCTGCCGCTTTTCCCTTGTCCTTTTGGGAGCGGCGCTTTCTCTTCTGACGATCGGTGCTTTCCGCATGGCACTCTCCGATGCCCTGTGGCAGGAGCAGTCGCACTGGGCGAGCCGAAGCGCAGGCACCTATGAAGGTATCGTCATGGAGGAGCCGCTGGTACAAAAAGGGGAGGAGGGCTATGCGAGATATGCGCTTGCGCTCGTTTCCATCCGATACGCCGATGGGACGCTCCAGCCGCTCTCGGGGACGTGCTACCTCTATGACCAGAAGGAGACCCGGCATTTCCATCCCGGGGACCGCCTTTACGCCGAAGGAGAAATGAGCCCGATCCGCCTGTATCAGAATCCGGGAAAGATCGATCTCACGGGACGCTATCGGAGCCGCCATCTCCTTGGAAGGCTGTATCTCAAGGAAGGCATGCATCCCGCCTTTGCCGGTGAGAGTGGTACCTATCGCATAGAGAGATTCTCTTCGGAGATGAAGCAGTCGCTGAAAGAGACATTTGCGCCTTACATGGATCCGGTGCGCCTTTCGATCCTGATGACGCTCCTCTTCGGCGGGAATTACAATGATATCCCGGAAGAGGTCATGACGTCATTCTCCGCGACGGGCATCATCCACATTCTCTCCGTCTCGGGCTCGCATGTGGCGCTGCTCTTTGGCTTCCTGTACCTTTTGGGACGCTGGCTCTCGCTGCCGCGACGCCTTGTGATCCTGCCGGCCATCCTGCTTGTTCTGTTTTACGCGGTGCTCTCAGGGCTTGTGCCGCCCGTCATCCGTGCGGCGGTCATGGGGATCCTCTCTGTCGTTGGGATTTTCCTTGACCGGGAGAGGGCGACGCTGAATCTTCTGGGGGCGGCGGTCTTTGGCATGCTGCTCTGGGATCCTTACTATGTGTACGATGTGAGCTTTCAGCTCTCAGTCGGCGCATCCGCGGGGATCCTCCTCTTTTACCGTCCGATCCTCCGCTGGATGAGCCCTTTCCCAAAGCTGCCGAAATGGGTGAAGGAAGGGATCGCGCTGTCGACGGCGGCACAGCTTCTCACGATACCGATCATGCTCTATGATTTCCATCGCTTTCCGGTGTATTTCATCTTTGCGAATCTTTTCGTCACGCCGTTTCTGGAATGGGTCATCATCGCAGGTCTTGTCGCAGCGCTCGTCTCCCTTCTTTGCCGTCCGCTGATGGCAGGGCTTCTCTATGCGGCAGACTATGCGGTCTTTTTAGCCCTGCGTCTGAATCTTCTCCTCTCCTCGGCCAGGGGAGCGCAGCTTGTGACAGGCGGTCTTTCTTCTTTAGAAATAGCCTTTTACTATGCACTTCTTGCGGTGGTGTATTTCAGAAAGCGGCTTTCCGGTCGCTCTCGCATGGCTGCCGGAGGCATGCTGTCGCTTCTTTTTCTTGCCATAGCGACGGCTCAGCTCCTGGCGCCTTCGACCCGCGTCATCTGCCCGGATCTTGGCGGTGACCGCGGAATCCTTCTTGTCAATGACGGGCGAAACATCTTATACTATAAGGCAAGCCGCATCTCCTCACACACCGCTGTCTGGGAGTGGAATTCCATCCTCGCCTATGAAGGGGTAGAGGAGGCAGATGTACTCATTCTGGATCTGGAGGATGTCGATAAACCGCTCCCTCTCGTGATGGGGATACCTGTCAGGGAGATCTGGGTGACGGGCGGCGATCCGCGGAAATGGGCGACGCAGCTTCTATCGGGACAGACAGCGCGCGTGCGATGCCTGGGAAGGGCCGCACTTTCTTTGGATGAGCTGCGCTTTATCACCAATGGCAGCAGCTGGCAGATGGTGATGGGGGAGAAGGACATCTTCCTTTCCGGACGAAGACCCATGCCAAAAGCGTCTCCTCATACCCTGTGGATCACCGGCAGCCATGGCTTTCAAGAATATACGGAAAAAGACGCGGAGACCATGGCGCCCGAGCTGGTCATCTACGGCGGGACTCGTCTCGTCCATGCCTATGAAGATATGGAGCTTTTCGACTTCAAAGACATCCCATCCGTGAACCTGTATCAGAAGGGGATGCAGGAGATCGTGTACAAGAATGGGTGGAAGTTAGTGACTAGTGGCTGGTGACTGGTATTGCGATTTGTCAGCTTCTGGACTGGGTGAGAAGTCAGACATCAGACGTCCCAGTCTCTTAGTCTTTCAGTCTATAAGTCTAATCCCTAATCCCTAGACACCAGCCCAAGTCACTCCCGATTCCTGTTTACATTTATACAAGGACAATCACTTATACAAGGACAATCACTTATGCCTGCCAAAAAGTTAAATAAAAAGAACTGCTGCTTTCTCTATGGTGAAGATCTGGTATCCCTTGCCCTTCGTCGGGAGGGACTGCTCAAGGCCTATTTTGAGGGAGATCCGCCGGATCCTGTTCTGTTCGATGGTGAGGGAAGTCTGGAAGAGTATGAGAATGCCCTGGCAGGGCAGTCACTTTTTTCCAGTGCGACTGCGGTCGTGATACACAATCCCCCTTTTCTGAAGCGCATTTCGAAAGCAGAGAAAGAAGAAAAGGCGGCCCTCCACTTTGTGGAGAGGCTCGAAGGCCTGCCTCCTGATATTTTCTGCCTGATCCAGCTCGATGGAAAGCCGGACAAGCGAACGAAGATCGTGAAAGGGCTGCTGTCTGTCTGCTACAGTGAAGAGCTTTCGCTCCTTTTGCCGCGTGATGCGGCAGGTGCGATGATACGTCTCCTGTCGGCAGCGGGCAAGCGTGTCGATTTCTCCGCACGGACTTATTTGGAGGATGTTCTCTCCTCGTGGGATACGATTTCCCTTCCCCTTTTGCAGACGGAATGTGATAAGATGGTACTGATGTGCGGGGAAAAGTCCGTCGTGACGAAGGAGCTTTTGGAGCTTGCACTTCCCGACTACATGAATCAGGGGATCTTCAAATTCGTCGATGCTCTTCTGGACAAAAAGTCACAGCTGGTCTTAGAGAGTGCGGACCGCGTCTTCACGGATATGACCACCACGATCAAAAATCTCGGACTTCTTTCTTCCAAATTCAGAAAGATCAAGATCTTGAAGGAAATGGAAAGAAATCACGTGCCGCCCACCCGTATCCAGCAGGCGCTGGGGGTGAGATCCTCCTGGCAGTGGCGGGCCGTGCAGGCCGAGGCAAGGAAGGTCACGGAAGAAGAGGCGGAGTGGTTTCTTCTGGAGATCATGAAGTACCAGCTCGCTTCCCGCCAAGGTGCCTCGGAGCTCGAACTCAAAGATTTGCTGCTGAAGTATTGTTTGAGGAAATAAGTGACTAGTGACTGGTGGCTAGGGATGAGACTATGAGACTAAAAGACTAAGAGACTGGGTGATATCAGACTCTCGTAACGTCATCCCGAGCGTAGCCGAGGGATCTCTATTGCACTGCGATAATCAGCACGTATGCACTGAGGGAAAACGATGGCTTGGTGCTGCCTCATATGCGACAATGAGCGCTCTGCCATAGAGATTTCTCGGCTACGCTCGAAATGACGACGGTGCGAAGCGCTATCAAAACTCCGCGGCGCTTCTGATTTTTATGCGCCGCACCACAACCCTGAACCCTGAACCCATAACCTCAAATGTCATATACGAAACGAAGGGACTATCATTGAGTAAAAGACGATACCGCTGGAAGCGGATATTCGGACTGGTTTTCACACTGGCTGTTATCGGCATCGGAAGCGCGCCGTTTCTCTGGGTAAGTGACGGCAGGGTCATCCCCGGCGTCACCATCCATGGGACAAAGGCAGGCGGCTCGACGGAGGAAGAGCTCAAGGAGCTTTTTTCCGTGAAAAATGCGGATCTTTTGCACGGAAAATTGGTACTTACAAAGGAGGATGCTCACGAAGAGATCTCCTTCCGCTCGCTCTCTGTCCGCTATGATGGGAAGGCCATAGAGAAAGCTATGGCTCTTGGACGGACGGGCGGGCTCTTCCAGCGCTGGTACGATCGCTGGCGGATCCTCCTCACAGGGCATAGTGCGGCCATCGATGCTTCTTTTGATGAGAAGCATCTCACCGAGGATATCGCCCAGCTGGCCGCCAAGTATGCAAAGCCTCCTGTCAATTCGAAGCCCCGGTTTGGGAAAGACGGATCCGTTTCCTTCGATGAAGGCAGGCCTTCCATGAAAATTGACAAGGCGGCACTGGAAGAAGCCGCCGCGCTCCAACTCAAAAAGGGCGAAAGCGGAGAGGTGGAGATCCCGGCCACAGACATCCAGAAGCCGAATATGACAAAGGAGGCTGCCAAGGGAATCAATGCGGTCCTTGCCGAATACACGACCACCTTTTATCCCGGAGGCAACCGCAGCAGAAATATCGAGATCGCTGCAAACAGTATCAGCGGCAGGTACATCGCACCGGGAGTCTCTTTTTCCTATAACCAGGCGACAGGCTCCCGTTCCAGCGCGAATGGCTATCTCGAAGCCCCTGTCATTATCAATGGCAGGGTCGAGCCGGGGACGGGCGGCGGCGTCTGTCAGGTGAGCACGACGCTCTTCAATGCCGTCATCCTGTCAGGACTTGCCGTGACAGAGCGGACCTGCCACTATTCGCCGGCATCCTATGCGCCGATCGGGCGTGATGCGACCGTCGCGGAAGGTTCTCTCGATTTCTGCTTCCTGAATCATTTGAAGCATGGTGTCTACATTTATGCGGTCTACGAACCGGGTGCTGTGACCGTGCGCATCTTAGGAAATCAGGAAGACAAGCCCTCTTTCGTAGAGATCGCAAAGAAGAGCGACGAAGTCCTGCCCTTTAAGACCGTGATCCGTGTCGACCCTTCGCAGGAAGAGGATAAAAAGGTCGAGGAAGGCCACGAAGGACACGATGTCCTCGTCACACAGTCTGTCAAGTGGGCTGACGGTCGCATTTTCCATGACAGCTTCTACTCCGACTATGAACCGGTCGATACTGTCATCACCTATCAGGTGAAACCGGATGATCCTCCCCAGACATCCGAGCCGCCCTCCCCTAAGGCAGTGAAGAAGGGAGCATGAAGTGATGAGAAATGAGAAATTAGAAATGAGAAATGGTGGGGCGGCGCATAAAATTAGGAAGCGCCGCGGAGTTTTATATAAATGATGAACAAACTGTTTTATGTAATGAGGGGTATTGGGGCGCTATTTGAATTGTGCGCCCCTTCTGCCACTTCTCACTTCACACTTCTAACTTCTGGACTTAGTGAGAAGTGGCGGAATGTCTTGGCTCCCCATCGGGGGAGCTCCCCG
>DLZS01000080.1:13790-17781 GCA_003447275.1 Dialister sp. | reverse complement strand
ATTGCCTTCGGCACTTCCCCCGAAGGGGGAAGCAAGTCGCTACGACGCTAATTCTGACTGCATTTGTATATCGATTGAAGATCCTCTTAATCGAAATACGCAATACTAGTCACCAGTCACCAGTCACTAGTCAATTGGGATTTCTAATCCCTAATCCCTCATCCCTCATTTCTCATTCTTAAAAATCGAAACGCCATCACCCGTTTTATCTATACCTTGAAAGGAGATCCTATGGGAAAGTATCGTCTGAAGTCCCGACAGGCGGGATCCGTCATCACTCTGATGGAGATCGACACCGAGAGCCGCGCATGGTACATCAAGGCCGACCATAAAGAAGCTGCATTGAAGGCACTCAAAGATATGGGGCCGGCTTTGGCATGCGTGGAAACGATCTATATCAATGGCGATGATGTATCGAGTGTGGTTTTTGCGCCCGCAGCGCCCATGATGGATCCGGATATGCCGCCGGCGGATTTCCCGCCGCCGGAAGAGCCCATGGAGAGCTACAGCCTTGCGCCGGATATCCCTGTCTTCCCGACCGCTGACGACATCGCCGCGGCGCAGGAAGCGGAAATGGCGGTACCGGCAATGGCAGAAGAGACACCGATGCCTGGGATCTCCATGCCGAGCAGTCTGCCATCTCTTTCGAGCGTCCTGCCGAAGAGTGCTTTCATAGCGCCCGCACCCGCTGCAAAAAAAAGCGGCGCAGTGAATGGCATATACCTTGGCAGGAAGCATATCACGGGAGAGGCCATCGAGATCCGCACCGTGAATGAAGAGAAGGATGGTGTCATTTTTGTCGGCACGGTGATCTCTATCGAGGTCCGCGAGCTTCGCAGCAAAAAGAAGCTCCTTCTCATGAATTTGGCCGATGAAACGAATGGCATTCCGTGCAAGAAATTTTTCGACCGCCCCGAGGAGGCAGAAGCTGTCGAGTCTTTGAAGCCGGGGACGACGGTCAAGGTGCGCGGCAATGTGCGCCTCGACAAGTACTCCGGCGGGCTTGTGCTAGAGCTGTCTCAGATGGAAAAGGGAGAGACAGTCAAGATCGACCACGAGGACAATTACGAGACGCCCCGTGTCGAGCTTCATCTGCACACGAAGATGAGTCTCGATGGACTTATCGACAATGAAGAGATCATCAAGACGGCAGCAAAGTGGCATCATCCGGCGGTTGCGATCACGGATCATGGCGTCATTCAGGCATTCCCGAAGATCCAGGACCTCGCAGACAAGTATCACCAGAAGGTCATCTATGGCATGGAGGGGTACATGATCGATGAGATCCCGGCAGATCCGGACGCCGACCGCCAGCAGTACGGTCATATCATCATCCTTGCGAAGAACATCACCGGCCTGCGCAATCTGTACCGCATGGTGACACTGTCGCACCTCAAATTTTACAGAAAACGTCCGCTCATCCCCAAGCCCATTCTGGAAGAGCTTCACGAAGGCTTGATCTACGGCTCCGCCTGCGTCATGGGAGAATTCTTCCGTGCGGTCCTTGCGGGGGAGAGCGATGAGGAACTCATCCAAAAAGCCAAGTTCTATGATTACCTCGAAGTCCAGCCGCTCGGGAACAATGAATTCCTCATCAATGACGACAAGTATGGCAAGATCAATACGAAGAAAGACCTAGAGGATCTGAACCGCAAGGTCATCGAGATCGCCGACAAGGCAGGCATGCCCTGCTGCGCGACATCCGATGCGCACTACATGTTTGCGGAAGACCAGAGAAATCGTGACATTCTCCTCTCAAACTGGGAGAAGCCGGGGAAGATCGAGTCCCATCCGCCCGTTTACATCCGTACCACACAGGAAATGCTGGATGAATTCAGCTACCTTCCCAAAGAAAAGGCCATCGAGATCGTCGTCACGAATACAAGAAAGATCGCCGAGCAGTGCGAAGTCTTAAAGCCTCTCGCCGAAGAGTGGAAATCCTACAACCCGAAAATCGCAGGCGCGGATGAGAAGCTGGTCAAGATGTGCTACGACAATGCGAAGGCCATCTACGGCGACCCGCTCCCAAAGGTCGTACAGGACCGCCTGACGCTCGAACTCACGCCGATCATCAATCACGGCTACGGCGTCCTCTACTACATCGCGCACAAGCTCGTCAAGCACTCGAATGACCGCGGCTACCTTGTCGGCTCGCGAGGCTCTGTCGGCTCCTCCTTCGTCGCAACGATGTCAGGCATCACAGAGGTAAATCCCCTCCCGCCGCACTACGTCTGCCCGAAGTGCCACTGGACCCAGTTCTTCGAAGACGGCTCTGTCGGCGGCGGCTTCGACCTGCCGGATAAGAAATGCCCGAAGTGCGGGAGCGACCTCTCAAAGAATGGGCATGACATCCCGTTCGCCGTTTTCCTCGGATTCGACGGAGACAAGGTGCCGGATATCGACCTTAATTTCTCCTCAGGAGACGATCAGGGCGTCGCGCACAAATATACCGAAGAGCTTTTCGGCCGCGACAATGTCTTCCGTGCCGGCACCATCGCAGGCATTCAGGATAAAACAGCCTATGGCTTCGTCAAGAAATACGCGGAGAACCGCGGGCTGACATTCAATGATATTTTCATCGAAAAACTCTCCGCCGGTGTAGCCGGGGTGAAGCGCACGACCGGCCAGCATCCGGCAGGCATCATGGTCTGCCCGCGTGATATGGATATTCACAATTTCACGCCGCTCCAGTACGCCGCGAATAAAAAATACCTGAAGGATGAGAATGGCCGGCAGATCCCCGGGACCATCACCACACACTTTGATTACCATTCCATCTCCGGCCGTATGCTGAAGCTGGATATTCTCGGCCACGATGATCCGAAGGTCATCCGTATGCTGCAGGACATCACCGGTATCGACCCGCTGAAGATCCCCTTCGACGACCAGAAGACACTCTCCCTCTTCAGCTCGCCCGAGGCACTGGGCCTGACGCCGGATGAGCTTGCGAGTGCGATCGGAAATAAAGGCGTCACCGTCGGAGCCCTCGGCCTGCCGGAATACGGGACGCCCTTCGTCCGCGGCATGCTCGAAGACACGCGTCCGAAGAATTTCTCGGAGCTGGTTCGTATTTCCGGCTTCTCCCACGGCACTGACGTGTGGCTGAACAATGCCCAGGACCTCATCAAGAACGGCGTCGTCAAACTGGAGGATGCGATCTCTACCCGAGACGACGTCATGAACTACCTCATCCAGCATGGCGTGAAGCCCCTGACATCCTTCAAAGTCATGGAAAATGTCCGTAAAGGCAAGGGCCTCGAAAAAGGCGGCTCGAACAACCGCGCCGAACTTGACGCCGCGCACGTGCCGCAGTGGTTCATCGACTCCTGCCTCAAGATCGGCTACCTCTTCCCGCGAGCCCATGCCGTCGCCTATGTCATGATGGCCTTCCGCATTGCATGGTTCAAGGTCTATCAGCCGCTGGCCTACTATGCCGCCTACTTCACCATCCGTGCCGAAGGCTCCTTCAATGCACCCGTCATCCTGCGCGGCCTTGCGTCCATGAAGCAGGAGCTGGCCCGCATCGCAGCGCTCGACAAGCCGACAGCCGTGGAAAAAGGAAATGCGACCGTCATCGAAGTCGCTGCTGAAATGTACCTGCGCGGCCTCTCCTTCCTGCCGATTGATTTGGAAAAATCTGATGCTTCGCAATTCCTCATGGTCGATGGAAAGCTCCTGCCGCCATTCAACTGCATCCCTGCTCTTGGCGATGCCGTGGCCAAGGAGATCGTCCTTGCCAGACAGGATCACCCCTTCACCTCGAAGGAGGACCTCAAGAAGCGAGGCAAGGTCAGCCAGTCCATCATAGATACCTTAGACTCCATGGGCGTCCTCAAAGGACTGCCGGAAGAAGAACAGATGAGTCTCTTTGCATTCTAGTCGCTGGCGCGACGGGTTCAGGGTTAGCCTCGGGGGCGGGACGCCCCTGGATTGCGGATGAAAGCGTTGCTCGAATGAGAAATTAGAAATGAGAAATGCGAAATGGTGGTGC
>DLZS01000080.1:0-13560 GCA_003447275.1 Dialister sp. | reverse complement strand
CGTATCGCAAACCTAATCCCTAGCCACTAATCCCTAGCTACCAGTCACAAGTCACTAGCCACTCATCCCTGCTTTCAAACTTCAGGTTGACAGGTTCAAGGTTGCGGAGCGGCGCATAAAATAAGTAAGCGCCGTGAGTTTTAGATAAGTCGAGGCGTTGCAAAGCGACGCAAATAAAAATGCCAACCGCTTCCTCTGTGTGGGGTTTCCCCGTTTAGAGGAAGCGGATCGTGATAGTACTCCCTCCTTTCAGAGGAAGGAGGGAGAAATTGGAATGCGGGCATTGCCTCATATATACTCGCGGCGTTTTTGATTTTTATGCGCCGCACCACCCCGCAGAACCCTCTGAACCTGTAGAACCCTCTGAACCTCTTTCGCACGCAGGCAACGCCCCGAGGGGCTAACCCTGAACACTATTTCCCTTAGCCAATACGATAAAGGAGAACACCCCATGTCCCAAGACTCTCTATTTCACGCCACCACCATCCTCGCGGTCAAGAAGGATGGACACACCGCCGTCGCCGGTGACGGACAGGTGACCATGGGCAATGCGGTCATCATGAAGAATACCGCCCGCAAAGTGCGCCGCCTTTACCACGGCCGCGTCATTGCCGGATTTGCAGGCTCTGTCGCAGATGCCTTTGCGCTCTTTGATAAATTCGAGGCGCGCCTCTCCGACTGCAATGGCAATCTTGTCCGCGCAGCCGTCGAATTTGCCAAGGAATGGCGACGCGACCGCGTGCTGCAGAAGCTCGAAGCCCTTCTCATCATGACTGATGGGGAGCACCTCTTCCTGGTTTCCGGGAACGGCGAAGTCATCGAGCCGGACGACGGCATCCTTGCCATCGGCAGCGGCGGAAACTACGCCCTTGCCGCCGCGCGTGCTCTGGTCTCCGCGACCGATCTCTCCGCCCGTGACATTGCGGAGAGATCCCTGCACATCGCCGCCGACATCTGCGTCTATACGAATCACAATGTCATCGTGGAGGAAATCTGATGAACGAAAATACAAACCTGACCCCGCGAAAAATCGTGGAATATCTGGACCAGTACATCATCGGGCAGAGCGATGCGAAGAGATCTGTGGCCGTCGCCCTCCGAAACCGCTGGCGTGCCAGCCGCCTCATGCCGGAAATGGCGAAAGAGGTGAGCCCGAAGAACATTCTCCTCATCGGGCCGACCGGTGTCGGCAAGACAGAGATCGCCCGCCGCATCGCGACCCTCACCCGCGCCCCCTTCGTCAAGGTCGAAGCGACCAAGTACACCGAAGTCGGCTACGTCGGCCGCGACGTCGAGTCCATGATCCGCGACCTTGCCGAAGAAGCCGTCCGTCTCGTGAAGAAAGAAGAGAGCAGCCGCCACGGCAAGGATGCGGACGAAGAAGCCATTCACCGCATCGCGGAAGCCATGTGGCCCTCCAAGAAAGCCGAGACACGAAGCCCCATGGACATCATCTTCGGCGAAGCGAAGAAAGAGACGCCGATGGATGAAGGCGAGAAAGAGCGAAGAAAAGACCTCGAGACGCGCATCCAAAACGGCGACCTTGACGACCGTGTGATCGAGATCGAAGTGGAAGAGAAAGGAAATCCGGGGAACACCGACAACGAACAGGCGAACCAGATTTCCATGATGCTTTCCTCCATGATGCCGAAGAAAATGAAAAAGAAGAAAGTCACCGTCCGCGACGCGAAGAGAATCCTCGCAGAAGCCGCTGCCGATGAGATGGTCGATATGGAAGTCGTCAAAGACAAAGCCATCCACTACGCCGAAGAGCGCGGCATCATCTTCATCGATGAGATCGACAAGATCGCAGGCGGCCGCTCCTCCGGCGGTCCCGACGTTTCCAGAGAAGGCGTGCAGCGTGACATTCTCCCGATCGTCGAAGGCGCGACCGTCAAGACCAAGTACGGCCAGATGAAGACCGACCACATCCTCTTCATGGCCGCCGGCGCCTTCCACGTCTCCAAGCCCAGCGACCTCATCCCCGAGCTCCAGGGACGCTTCCCGATCCGCGTCGAGCTTTCAAGCCTCACCAAGGATGACCTCCGCAGCATTCTGACCGAGCCGCGGCAGGCCCTCATCCGCCAGTACACCGCGCTCCTCGAGACCGAAGGCGTCGACATCACCTTCACCGAGGACGCCCTCTCCGCCATCGCCGACATCGCCTCCCGCGTGAATACAGAGACCGAAGACATCGGCGCCCGCCGCCTCTATACGATCTTGGAGCGCGTCTTGGAAGACCTCTCCTTCGATGCGCCGGACCTCGAGGACAAGCACGTCACCATCGACGAGAGCTATGTGAGAAATAAGCTCGGTGACGTCACGGAGAATATAGATATTTCGAATTACATCCTGTAACCCTTCGCGCACAGGATAAAACCGCCGGAAGGAGGATCCCTTGTGGATCACCTTCCGGCGGTTTTTTGATGGCGTTTTTTCGCTCGGTGGTGCAGCGTCTGATTTTTGTATGCTTTTGAGGAGTGAGGACGTATACGCTATGATAGTTGCGCTACATTCGTTTCATTGTCATGGCTGGCTGGGACTCAAGTCTGATTGTTGCAAGCACGATTGATAAAAATATCAAACCTTTGATATTTTATCAGCTTTAATGGAAGATTATGAATTCAATAATAGCTAAAATCCCATAAAAATACTTGTCGATTAAGAAAATATATGGTAACATGTTTGCATAAATAATAAATTACCCTTTAGATTATAGGCAGAGGTGGAGAAATGAAAAGAAGCAATTTGTTCATTACCGCTATCGGCATTAGTTTTGCTTTTTGCGTGACCTCCATCGCTTATGCAGATACGCCATTTCTTCGTCAGGAACAGTTGCAGGAGCAAAAGATCCAGCATGTCATCAGTGTGAGCCGGAGCACGGCTCAGCTGACGAAGCCTATCGCCTTTGAACAAGCAGTAGAAGTAGATCCTTTGATTCAAGATCTTTCTTCTACTGCTTTTTTCGTGCGAGAGATCGTGGTAGATGACAATCTAGAAAAGTTCTCCTTTTTAGAAGATATGATGGCTTCTACGAGGTGGATGGGATGTAGCAGAGGAAACATCGGAAGAACGTGTTCCTGCCTTGATAAGATATTTATTGAAGGAGAAAAAGTAAAATGATAAAATCACTTATTTCTCTTTTGATAAACGTTATAGATCCCCAGAAAGAAAAGTCTGTGTGTGGAAAAAGGGTGTGGGATTTAATTTTTAAGTTGAAGAAAAATAGCATTGTCCAAAATTTAGTTTCTTGGGGGATTTTCTTAGTTGTTCCATACGTTTTGTTTAATTTTATGGATAGTATAGGAATCAAAGAAACGGCAGCAGAACTTCAACCTCAAGTAGTTGCTATTCATGAATTAAATACACAAGAATCCTTGGATAAACAGCTGGATGTTATTTGGCGTACGCCCCAAAGATATCATTTAATGAGACAATTTGCGAGTTATGCGGATAGGGAAACTATTTTAACGTACTATGGTATAGAGCTAGAAAAAAATGGGTGGAAAAGTGAAGGCATGAGTGAATTTTATGGGTATGAAAATGGCTATAAAGATAAGGTGCTCCTTTCGCAGACTTATACATGGGCTAAAGGTAAATATAAATTTGAAATTATTTTTGATTTGGAAGATTTGGGAACAAAAGAAAACTATACTGAAGACGGTAGATTAGAATATTATATTAATGTCAAACCAGTTAGCTAAAATGAGGTATAAATTCTATTCCTGTTAGTGGAGAATATTTAGGGAAAGTACTAGTTTTTAAATATGGTGTCGGAACACCACAGGTTGGAATTGGGTGTGATGTAGCTGAAGAAACACCAGAGGAAAGCGTGCCTATTTCGATTAGATATTTACTAAGAGGGAAATAGTAAAATGATAAAACTACTTGTATGTCTTTTTATAAATATTGTTGATTCCTCAAAGCCAAAGCCTATATATGAAAACAAATTATGGAGTTTGATAACTAAACTAAAAAAACATACTGTTATTCGAAATCTGTTATCTTGGATAGTTTTCTTGATGGTTCCTTTTATTCTATTCTATTTTATGGATAGTATCGGGACTAGAGAGATAGCGGCGGAACTTCAACCACAAGTAGCTGCACTTTACGAGTTAGATACAAATGAAACTTTGGATAAACAGCTTCATGCAATTTGGCGTACACCAAAAAACTATCGTCTCAGCAAGCAGTTTGCAAGTTATGCTAGCAGAACCGATATTTTAAATTATTATAGTAAGCAGCTAGAAAAGGATGGTTGGAAAAATGAAGGTATGAGTGAGTATCATCGACATGATACAAATGTACTTATGTCTCAAACTTATACGTGGTCAAAAAATGGATATATATTAGAAATTACCTTTAACTTAGAGAATTATGGAACAAAGGAGAAGTATACGGAAGATGGCCGGCTAAAATATTATATCAATGTCGAACCAGTGAGATAAGATAAAGCGAGAAATACCACGGTGGCTAAGAAAAAGAAGGTGTACTCCTGATGCAAGCAGGACAAGACATCACCTTCACCGAGGACGCCCTCTCCGCCATCGCCGATATCGCCTCCCGTGTGAATACAGAGACCGAAGACATTGGCGCCCGCCGCCTCTATACGATCTTGGAGCGCGTCTTGGAAGACCTCTCCTTCGATGCGCCGGACCTCGAAGATAAGCACGTCACCATCGACGAGAGCTATGTGAGAAATAAGCTTGGCGACGTCACGGAGAATATAGATATTTCGAATTATATCCTGTAACCCTTTGCACTTTGTGAATAAAATCGTCGGAGTGGGATCCATCATGGCTCCCCTTCCGGCGGTTTTGCTGATGGGGCAGAGCAATGCATGAAACGTAGGCAAAGTCCATTTTGTAATGGGTCTGTTTTGGTATGCTCCCTGCTATGTAATAAAGGCAAATGATGCAGGGGGCAGAATGGATGGGGCTTAAGCGTCAGCCAATCGGGAATATCTTTTGTCTTGCCGGTGTCAGGCAGGAAAATGTGGAGAAAGCATTGTAAAACTTATGAAAAAGCCTTTACTTTTTCTCTTTATCGTGATAAAGTATAACCATAACAAAGAAAGAGGAGGGCTCGTATGGCTCATGCAATAGACGATTTAAAAATGGTGCATGAAGAGGAAATGAAGAATTATGACCGCATCGAAAGTGCGGTGGTTTCCGTCATGCGGCGTCACGGATGCAAGATCATCCAGACGCCGACTTTTGAGGATTATGATACATACGGCACCTATTTCCCCCAGCTGCAACGCGAGATGATCAAGACCATCAGCAGCGAGGGGGAGGTGCTGGTCATGCGGCCGGATGTGACGGTGCCGCTCGTGAAGACGGCGTCGCGCGAGTATCCGGATGCGCGGCAGCTTTTGAAATTCGGCTATGTGTCGATGGTCTTCCGCGAATACTATGGCAAGTCGACGCACGGGAAGTACTTCCTGCAGAGCGGGGTCGAGGTCCTGGGGGATGAGACGCCGGAGTGCGATGGCGAGGTCATGGTGATGGCGGCGGAATTCCTGGAGTCGGTGGGTATCCGTGATATGCGTATCGATCTCGGAAGCGTGGCGTACATGGATGCGCTTTTCGAAGAGCTGCGCCTTTCGAAGGAGGAGCTGTCGCAGGTGCGTGAGTTCCTGGAGAAGAGAAATCTCGTTTCCTTTGAGAAGCTGGCTGACCGGCTGTCGATCACGAAGATCCAGCGGGATGTGCTCTTGGAGCTGCCGCGGCTCTTTGGCAGCTATGAAGAGACGCTGAAGCGGGCGGAGGGGCTTTGCCTGAATCATAAGATGGCGGATGCCCTCGCCCGCCTTGAGAAGGTGTATGAGTATCTGGCGGTTGCGGGCTATGCGGATCGCGTGCAGCTGGACTTCGGCTTCACGTCGCACATGGGATACTATACGGACTTGGTTTTCCGCATTTATGCGGATGGCGCGCTGTACTCGCTGATCTCCGGCGGGCGGTATGATTCGCTGGCGGCGCAGTTCCAGGTGCCGCGTCCGGCGTGCGGCTTCGGGATGAATATGAATCTGCTCTATGAAGTGATGGCGGACTCGAATCTTTTGGAAGAGATGGCACCCTCGTGCGATCTGGCGGTGGTCTATGAGAAGGCGGATCGGGATCTCATCGTGACGCTCATGGCATGGCGCAAGAAGGGCTACTCGGTGATGGGGGTCGCGAGTACGAATGCGATCGCCAGAGGTGATTATAAATTGATCGTTTCTTATAAAGAGGGGCGTTTCCTTTTAGAGGGGGCGTCGCTCACGAAGGAAGAGCTGGAAGAAAAATTGGGAGGTCTCTAGTATGCTGCATATTGCACTGGCGAAAGGGCGCATCGCGAAGACGGTCATGAAACGGCTGGCGGAGGGGGGCTTCCATTTTTCTGATTATTCGGATGAGAGCCGTAAGCTTATTTTCACCGATGATGAGGAACGTATCCGCGTGACGCTGGTGAAGAGTCCGGATGTGGCGGTGTATGTACGCCGCGGGGCAGCAGATGCCGGCATCGTCGGGAAGGATGTCCTCATGGAAGATGGGGAAGAGGATGTCTATGAGGTGCTGGATCTTGGGATCGGTCGCTGCCGCATGGCGGTGTCCGGTATCAAGGGAAATCAGAAGGTCATGCAGAAGCGGATCCTGACGGTGGCTTCGAAGTATCCGTCGATCGCGCGAAAATATTTCGCGGATCGCTTCCAGCCCATTGATATCATCAAGCTGAATGGCTCGGTCGAGCTGGCGCCGCTCGTCGGCCTCTCGGATGTCATCGTCGATATCGTGGAAACGGGGACGACTCTTCGTGAGAATGGCCTCGAAGCGTATGATTATTTCATGGATTTCTCCGCCCGTCTCATCTGTAATAAGGTATCGTACAAAATGAAGCAGAAGGAAATGGCAGAGTTTATGGCGTTGGTTAAATAAGTGACTGGTGGCTAGGGACTAGTAGCTAGGGATTAGGAATTGGGGATTAGGAGTGACTAGCGACTGGTGATTGGGATTCTCCGGCATCGTCATCCCGAGCGTAGCCCTCGCTCTCTACTGCACTGCGGAAATCAGCGTGTATGCGCTGAGGGGAAACGATGTCTTGGTGCTGCCTCACATTAGGAAATGAGCGTTCTGCCATAGAGATTTCTCGGCTACGCTCGAAATGACGACAGCGCGAAGCGCTATCAAAACTCCGCGGCGCTTCATTATTATTTGCGCCGCACCAACCCCTTTGAACCCGTAGAACCTACAGAACCCGCCCCTCTTTCGCACGCAATCAAAGGGCACCCGCTCGGGGGATAACCCTTAACCTTGAACCCGCCAACTTATATACTGAAAGAAGGATAATAACATCATGGAATGGATCACAGTACCTGAAAAAGGTTTTACTTTGAGAGAAGTACGTACATTGACGAACCGCAATGTGAATTTGTCGGAAGAGCTGGAGAAGTCCGTCTCTGCCATTCTGGAAAAGGTCAGAGACGGCGGTGATGCAGCCATCCGTGAGCTGACGAAGAAATTCGACGGGGTAGAGCTCTCTGATTTCCGCGTGACGGAAGAAGAGATGCAGGAAGCCCTCGCGCAGGTGACGCCGGAATTTCTGGAAGTTCTGAAAG
Organism: Dialister sp.; assembly: GCA_003447275.1. Classification (GTDB taxonomy): domain Bacteria; phylum Bacillota; class Negativicutes; order Veillonellales; family Dialisteraceae; genus Dialister. The sequence continues at coordinate 5,960 of DLZS01000080.1, read as the reverse complement.
AAGCGAAAGCGAATATCGAGACATTCCACAAGGAACAGGTGAGAAAGTCTTGGACAAAGAATTTCAGAGATGGCGTGGAGCTCGGGGAACAGTTCCTTCCCATCCAGCGTGTCGGCGTCTATGTACCTGGCGGCCGCGCGGCCTATCCGTCGACTGTACTCATGGATACGGTACCGGCACTCGTGGCGGGCTGCCCTTCGGTCGCGATGACGACACCGCCAGGGAAGGATGGCAAGGTGAATCCGAATATCCTGGCGGCTGCTTACGTGGCTGGCGTGAAGGAGATCTATAAGGTCGGCGGTGCGCAGGGCATCGCGATGCTGGCATACGGCACGGAGTCTGTCGAGCCGGCCTTCAAGATCGTAGGACCGGGCAATGCCTTCGTCGCTATGGCGAAGCGTCTCGTTTTCGGTACGGTCGGCATCGATATGATCGCAGGCCCATCCGAGGTGTGCTGCGTGGCAGATGGCAGCGCGGATCCGATATGGATCGCAGCGGATCTCTTGTCGCAGGCGGAGCATGACCCGCGTGCGGCTGTTTTCCTCATCACGCCGGATGCCGACTTTGGCAAGAAGGTCGAAGCGGAGATGGAGCGCCAGATGAAAGAGCTTTCCCGCTATGAGATCATGAAGAGCTCTGTCGATGATTATGCGAAGGCCTTCCTCTGCAAGGATGCGGCACAGTGCTTTGACATCGTGAATAAGATCGCGCCGGAGCATCTGGAAGTCGAGCTGCCGGATCCGAAGCAGTATCTGCCGCTCATTTATAATGCAGGCGCAATTTTCCTCGGGAAATACACCTCCGAACCACTCGGTGACTATATGGCAGGCCCGAACCACACGCTTCCGACCTCCGGTACCGCCGCTTTCTCCTCGCCGCTCGGCGTTTATGATTTCGTCAAGCACAGCAGCGTAGAAATGTATAATAAAGAGGCCTTCCAGAAGATTTCCAAGAAGGTCCAGATTTTCGCCAAAGCAGAAGGCCTGACGGCTCACGCTCATGCGATGGAGGTGCGTGATGAAGACTGAATGGCTGAGAAAAACGATCGCTGACTTTGATCCGTACTTCGTAGCGCCGATCGCAGAAAAGCATGTCATCAATGCGAATGAAAATTATCTGAATGTCCTGACCATCCCCGGCGTGAAAGAAGAGCTTATCCAGGCTCTTGATACCTTCCGCCCGCAGATCTACCCGAAGCCAATGTCCGATGACATTCGGGAAGCGCTAGCGGACTACATCGGCGCGAAGCCGGAGAACTTCATCGTCGGCAATGGCGGGGATGAAATGATCACCTATCTGCTGGGGACCTTCCTTGATCCGGGCGATCAGATCCTGATCCACAGCCCGACCTTCGATATGTATGAGCTTGGTGCGGAAACGCTGGGTGCATCTGCCATCAAGGTCAAGGATCTTCCGGGATACCGGCGCGACCAGAAAGGACTTCTGGAAGCGGTCAGGCGATACCAGCCGAAGGTGACCGTCATTTGCAATCCGAACAATCCGACGGGCGATCTGCTCCCGCGCGCATTCATCGAGGAAGTGCTGAAGGCCGCTGACAATATCGTATTTGTCGATGAGGCTTACATGGAGTTTGCCCAGAAGGAAAGCGTCATAGATCTCATCGATACATACCCGAATCTCATTGTCCTTCGCACGCTCTCGAAAGCCTTTGCCCTGGCGGGTATGCGCTGCGGCTACCTCGCTGCCGATGAGGCGCTGATCGAAGCCATCGCGAAGATCAAGGCACCGTACAATCTGAACGCTTTCACCCAGCTCTTTGCGCCGATCGTCATCCGTCACAGAGAGGATATTTTCAAAGTGCGCGATGCCATCTGCGTGGAAAGAGATCGTCTCTACGCGGCCATGAAGGAGATCCCGGGAGTCACGGTCTACCCGTCCTGCACCAATTTCCTCCTCGTTCAGGTGGATAAAAAGCAGGAAGAGATCTTTGAAGCTCTTCGCAAAAAAGACATTCTTGTCAAAATTTACAGAAACAGCCAAGACATCCCGAATGGTTTCCGCATTTCCGTCACCACGAAAGACGTCGATGATGTGCTGATTTCTGTATTCCGGGAGGCACTCGCATGAGAAAAGCCACACTTCGCCGCATGACGGGCGAGACGGATATTTCCATCAGTCTGACTATCGATGGGACAGGACGTTTTGAAGGGACTAGCGGCATCGGATTCTTTGACCATATGCTGCACCTTCTGGCCCGTCACAGCGGCATGGACATTTCCCTGACCTGTAAGGGCGACCTCGATGTAGACAATCACCATACCATCGAAGACATCGGGATCACGCTGGGAGAGGTATTCGAAAAAGCACTGGGGGATAAGAAGGGGATCCATCGCTATGGCTGCTTCTTCTGCCCGATGGACGAAGCGCTCTCCCGCATCGTGCTCGATCTATCCGGTCGGTCGTACCTCGTCTTTGATGTCGATATCCCTGTCGAGAGGATCGGCAGCTTCGAGACGGAAATGACACGGGAATTCTTCCTCGCTTTTTCAAACAACGCGAAGATGAATCTTCACATGTCGACACTCTATGGTGTGAACGGGCATCACATCGTCGAGTCTCTTTTCAAAGGCATCGGCCACGCGCTGAAGGAGGCTGTCACCATCGAAGGCGACACGGTATTATCCACCAAAGGAGTGCTCTGATGAAAATAGCCATCATTGATTACGATGCAGGAAATCTGGCAAATGTCGTGCGCGCAGCCACCCGGGCCGGTCTTGATGTCGTCGTCACCCGCGATCCGGAAGAGATCCGCGAGGCGAAAGCCATGATCCTTCCCGGTGTCGGTGCGATGAAGGATGCCATGAATCATCTCTCTGGCTATGGATTGACAGAGATCATCCGCGAAGAAGTCAGAAAGGGCAAGAAACTCGCCGGTATCTGTCTCGGCATGCAGGCACTCTATGAAGTCTCCGAAGAGGGCGGCGAAGTGCCGGCTCTGGGACTTCTTCCGGGGCGCATTGCTCATTTTCCGCCAGGCGATCTCAAAGTCCCGCACATGGGATGGAATGAGCTCGTGATGCACCGGCCGCATGAAGTGCTTGCCGGTCTCCCCGAGAAGAGCTACGTCTACTTTGTGCATTCCTACTACAAGACACCAGGGGACAGCGAAGACATCATCGCTTCCGCAGACTACGGCGTCACCGTGCCTGCCGTCGTCGGAAAAGACAATGTATTGGGATTTCAGTTTCATCCAGAAAAATCCGGGCCCATCGGACTTAGGATCTGGAAGAATTTAGCAGAATGGTTAGAAAAATGAAAATATTTCCAGCAATTGATATAGAAGACGGACACTGCGTCCGCCTAAAGCAAGGCAAGATCGGCGACCTCACCGTCTATGGTGATGATCCGGTAAAAATGGCACTCAAGTGGGAATCCCTCGGCGCGAAATACCTCCACGTCGTCGACCTTGATGGCGCTTTCAAAGGAAATGGCGTGAATACCGAGGTGATCCATCGCATCTGTCAGGCGGTGAAGATTCCCGTCGAAGTCGGCGGCGGCATCCGCACAGAGCAGGCCATCAAGCAGCATATCGAGAACGGCGTTTGGCGCGTCATCATCGGCTCGAAAGCGGTCGCCTCCCCGTACTTTGCGATCCAGGCCGCTAAGAAATACGGCGCTGACCATATCGCCGTCTCCGTCGATGCACATGGCGACATCGTCGCCACCAACGGCTGGGTCGACGGCAGCCGCCAGAAGGTCCTGCCCTTCGTCAAGACGCTTCTGGAAAATGGCGTCAATACCATCGTTTACACCGACATCAGCCGTGACGGTATGCTGACCGGACCGAATTTCGAGATGATGGGAAAGCTGCAGGCACTTCCCGGGATCCACCTCATCGCTTCCGGCGGCGTTTCCTGTGCAGACGACCTGCGGAAGCTCTCTGACATGGGACTCTACGGTGCGATCACCGGCAAAGCCCTCTATGAAGAAAAAGTTTCGATGAAAGAGATCGTGGAGATCCAGGAGAAGTAAAGGGTTCAGGCTGACGGGGTCAAGGTTAATGTGGCGGCTGCGCCGCACCACAAGTTTAAAAGCAGGGATTAGGGATGAGTGGCTAGGGATTAGGTGCCTCGAGTGACTGGGGACTAGTGACTGGTGACTTGAATACAACTTTTGGGCATCGCTCTATTTTACTTCGCGGCGCTTTCATAGTATTATGCGACGCACCATCCCCGTTGAACCTCTTGGACCGCTTTGACCTCTTGAACCTGCTGAGCCTCTTTCGCATGCAATCAAGGGACAGCATGCCCCTCGGGCTGCCCCCAAGCCTTCTTTATTCACCACATTTGAGTACACCCGCAAAGGACGCAACATTATGCTAGCCAAACGAATCATTCCCTGCCTGGACGTGAACCACGGGCGCGTCGTCAAAGGCAAAAAATTTCACAATCTTCAGGACGTTGACGATCCGGTGACACTGGGAAAATACTACTCCGAATCCGGCGCTGACGAGCTCGTTTTCTATGACATCACTGCCACTCACGAAGGACGCGAGACCTTCGTTGATACCGTCCGTGCCATTGCAGAAGAGCTCACCATCCCCTTTACGGTAGGAGGCGGGATACGCAAAGCAGACGATTTCCGTACCATGCTGCTGGCAGGAGCCGACAAAGTCTCCGTCAATTCTGCCGCTGTGATGCATCCTGAAATCATCCGGGAAAGTGCTGAACGCTTCGGTAATCAGTGTGTCGTCCTCTCCATCGACGGCAAGCGGAACGGCAAAGGCGGCTGGGACGTCTTCGTCGAAGGCGGACGAAAGAATACAGGCCTGTCCGTCGTAGACTGGGCCAGGAAAGGCATGGAGCTCGGTGCAGGAGAGATCTGCATGAATTCCATCGATGCAGATGGTGAAAAAGATGGCTATGACCTGGAGCTCATGCGCGTCCTCGCAGAAGAACTCTCCATCCCCGTCATCGCCTCCGGCGGCGCAGGGAAGAAAGAAGATTTCCTCAAAGCCTTCGAAGCCGGTGCCGACGCCGCCCTCGCGGCCTCCGTCTTCCACTTCGGAGAGATCGCTATCCCGGATCTCAAACACTACCTCGCACAGAACGGGGTAGAAATAAGAGTATAATTGGTTCAAGAGGGAGGAGCGGCTTCGCCGCCATATAAAATTTATGGCAAAGCCGTTCCACGCCCCTGCAACCGATTTTCCATCCCAATGCTACAAAATGCGAAAGGCAACATTATGGAAACAGTAGACATAAAAAACATTTCATTCGATGAAAAAGGCTTAGTGCCTGCCATCGTGCAGGACGCCAGAAGCGGCGAGATTCTCATGATGGCGTACATGAATCAGGATTCCCTCCAGAAAACCATCGAGACAGGCGAGACATGGTTCTTCTCCAGAAGCCGTCAGAAGCTTTGGCACAAAGGAGAAGAATCGGCCCACTTCCAGCACGTAAAGAGGATCTTCGTGGACTGCGATGCGGACACCCTCATCGTGCAGGTCATTCCCGATGGCCCTGCCTGCCATACAAACAACCCCACCTGCTTCTTCAGAAGTCTTACAGAGTGGGAAAATAGGGAAGAAACAGGAAGCCTTGCGATACTTCATACCCTTTTTGAAGAAATCAAAGATCGCCGCGCCCATCCGCAGGATAAGTCCTACACCAATTACCTGCAAAGCGAAGGCAAAAACAAGATCGACAAGAAGATCGGCGAAGAAGCCTCTGAAGTCATCATCGCCGACCAGCATCAAGACAAAGAAGAGATCATCGACGAGTCCTGTGACCTTCTCTATCATCTGTTTGTGATGTGGGAAAACTCTGGCGTCGACCTCTACGACATCATGAGCAAACTCGAAGAACGCGACGAGAAGAAAGGCAATAAAAAGAAAGTCGGACATCAGGATAAGATCTTTTAGATAGAAAAAAGGGGCTGTGAAGAAATGAATCTTCATTTCTTCACAGCCCCTTTTTACTTTGCTTTCATTTGGTTCA
>DLZS01000005.1:0-15318 GCA_003447275.1 Dialister sp. | reverse complement strand
CACGAGAGCCCTGAACCTTGAACCCTGAACCCTGAACCAAATCAAAGCAAAGTAAAAAGGGGCTGTAAAGAAATGAGGATTCATTTCTTCACAGCCCCTTTCCCTTTTACAAACGATTACCGATCTACATTACACATATCTTTGGCGACGACCCAACGGTCATATTCTTCTTCGGTCACATAGCCCAAAGCCAGAGCGGCTTCCTTCAGAGAGCTGCCGTCTGCGAAAGCTTTCTTCGAGATCTTTGCGGACTTCTCATAGCCGATGTGCGGCGCAAGGGCGGTGACGAGCATCAGGGATTTCTCCACCAGCTCTTCCATGCGGTCATGGTTGACTTCGATGCCGACGGCGCAGTGGATATTAAAGGAGTGGATGGCTTCACCCAGGAGCTTGACGGATTCGATGAAGGCCTGTGCCAGGACCGGGGCATAGACGTTCAGCTCGAAGCGGCCCTGCGAGGAGGCCATGGAGACGACGGCCTGATTGCCATGAACGCGGCAGGCGACCATGGTCAGGGCTTCGCACTGGGTCGGGTTCACTTTGCCCGGCATGATGGAAGAACCCGGTTCGTTCGCCGGGATGGTGAGCTCACCGAGGCCGGCTCTTGGCCCGCCTGCCAAGAGGCGAAGGTCGTCAGCGATCTTCATGCAGTCCATCGCAAGAGCTTCGAGAGCGCCATGAGCGAAAACGAAGTCATCGCGTCCGGTCAGTGCATAGAATTTATTTTCCTCCGATACGAAAGGAAGGCCTGTTTCTTTGGCGATCTCAGCCGATACTCTGGTGCCGAAGTCTTTCGGCGCATTGAGACCGGTACCGACAGCGGTGCCGCCGATGGCAAGCCCGAGAAGATATTTTTCCGATGCTTCGATCATATGCTGGCACTTTTCGAGCATGGTCGTCCATCCGGAGACTTCCTGTCCGAAGGTGAGCGGTACGGCGTCCTGTACATGGGTGCGGCCGATCTTGACGACGTGCATGTATTCTTCGCTCTTCTTGTGGAAGGTCGCGATCAGTTCGGCGAGCGGCTGGTAGAGGCAGCGGTGCAGGACAGAAACAGCCGCAACGTGCATAGCGGTCGGGAAGGTATCGTTCGAAGACTGAGACATGTTGACGTCGTCATTCGGGTGGATGCGTGTCTCGCTGCCGACAGCTTCGAGCTTCGCATTCGCGATGTGAGCGACGACTTCATTCATGTTCATATTGCTCTGCGTGCCGGAGCCCGTCTGATACACGACGAGCGGGAATTCGCCGTTCCATTTGCCGGCGAGGATCTCGTCGCAGGCCTCTGCGATGACTTTCGCTTTTTCTTCCGAAAGCTTGCCTTCTGCGAGGTTCGCAAGGGCGGTGCATTTCTTCAGCACGGCAAACGCATGAATGATCTCTTCCGGCATGCGTGCTCCGATCTTGAAGTTTTCAGAAGAGCGCTGGGTCTGCGCGCCCCACATATGATCCGCCGGAACTTTTACTTCGCCTAAGGTGTCATGTTCGATACGATATTCCATGTTTTTTGTCCTTTCTATAAGGAAATAGAGTGTACGAAAAATGCTTCATCATTTCTCGCGTATACCTGTATTATATCATTTGAAACAAATAAAAGAAAGTCTATGCGTTGGAGTATATACTTAATGAAATTGAGGGTTCGGGGTTCAAGGATAGTACTGCCCCTTGATTGTGAGTGAAATCTTTGCTCGAATTAGGAATGAGAAATGAGGAATGAGAAATGAGAAATTGTGGTGCGGCACAAAAAAAATAATGAAGCGCCGCGGAGGTTTGAAACTAGCGGTTTTCTCGTATCGTAAACCTAATCCCTAGCCACTAATCCCTAGCTACCAGTCACTAGTCACTAGTCACTAGCCACTCCTAATCCCTAATCCCCAATCCCTAGCTACCCATCCCTGCTTTCAAACTTGTGGTGGAGCCTTCGCCGCAAGTATATATGGAGCGATGCCCGAAAGTGGTATTCAAGTCACCAGTCACACGAAACTCCTAATCTCCCTCCACGGCCATTTCCAGTACCTTCCCTACGCTGTCATGGAAGACGAGGTCGGCGCGTGCGTCCTGTGCTGTCGCGTCCTGATTGATGACGACGAGAGCATCACCGCGGAAATAGGTGACGAAGCCTGCCGCCGGATAAACAACGAGGCTCGTACCGCCGATGATGAGCATATCGGTCTTGGAGATCTCATCGATCGCCTCATTGATATCATTCGCATCGAGCGCTTCCTCATAGAGCACGACGTCCGGCTTGATCACGCCGCCGCAACTGGGACAGTGCGGCACGGGCGATGCCAGAGTAAGGAGGGTCTTTGCATCATATGTCGCAAAGCATTTCTCACAGGTATTCGTCAGGATGGTGCCGTGGACCTCGATGACATTCCGGCTTCCCGCGCGCTGATGGAGACCATCGATGTTCTGCGTGATGACGGCAGAGAGCCTGCCCTCTTGCTCGAGCTTTGCCAGCGCAAAGTGTGCGCGGTTCGGAGAGGCCTTTAGCATGGCTTCTGCGAACTTCTTATACATGGTGAAAAATTCCACGGGATGCTCCTCATAGAAATGATGGGAAAGCATTTCCTCCGGCGTCCACGGGAGGTCCGTTTTCTGCCGGTAAAGGCCATTCGCTCCGCGAAAATCAGGGATGTTCGACTCCGTGGAGACCCCTGCTCCGCCGAAAAAGACGATGCGGTGATGGGATGCGATCATAGCTCTCAGTTTCTCGATGTCGGTCATGATGATGGCTCCTTTCGTAGAATAGAATCAAAGTGACTAGGGACTGGTAACTAGGGACTGGTGACTAAAGTACCACTTTCGGGCATCGCCACTATTTATACTTCGCAGCGCTTCCATACTTTTATTCGCCGCACCACCATTTCTCATTTCTCATTCAATCGATGCTTTCAAACTTAATCAAGGGTAGAGCCGCCCCAAGGGCTCACCCTGAACCCTTCTTTCTCTCATTGTATCACAATTTCCCCCTTTCTCATTGACAATTCATTCCATATGTTCTACCATCGAGATATATTTTAAAAATGTTTTTGCTCGGCCAACCTCTGCCCCTTCGGGGCACCTCCCTCCAGAGGAAGGAGGGCGTGTCTCGGGCTTCCTGCCTCATCCCCAGCTACCAGTCACAAGTCACTAGTCCCTGATTAAAAAGGAGATCCTACTATGTCCACACTTACCCTTGCGAAAGCCAAAGAGATCCTGAAGAAGCACACCACGGAAGACCATCTCTTCACCCACGCGGCGGCTGTCAGCGCTGCCATGGGCGCGATGGCGAGCATCTTCGGCGGTGACAAAGATCACTGGGAAGCCATCGGCTATCTGCACGACGTTGACTACGAAGCCTTCCCGCATGAGCACTGCCGCCACGTCCGCGAATTTTTGGAACCGGAAGGGGTGGACGAAGAAGACATCAAGACCATCATCTCCCACGGCTGGGGGCTCTGCAGCCATGAAGTAGAGCCGACAACGGATATCGAGAAGAGTCTTTTCACGGTCGATGAGCTGACGGGTGTCGTCATGGCGTATGCACTCATGCGTCCCGAAGGCATCAGCGGCATGGAGCTCAAAGGGCTCAAGAAGAAATTCAAGGACAAGAAATTTGCAGCTGGCTGCAACCGCGATGTGATCAAGCAGGGCTTTGCCATGCTCGGCATGGAAGCGGGCGAGGTCATGCAGGCTTGCATCGATGGCATGACCGCACATAAGGATGAATTGGGGCTGAAGTAAAATGGTTCGGGGCAGGGTTCAGGGTTAGCCCAAGGGCGTGCCGCCCCTTGATTACGATGGAAAGCCCCACTTGAATGAGAAATTAGAAATAAGAAATGCGAAATAGTGGTGCGGCACATAAAATTATGGAAGCGCCGCGAAGGTTTGAAACTAGCGGTTTTCTCGTATAGCAAACCTAATCCCTAGCTACCAGTCACCAGTCACTAGTCACTAGTCACTAATCACTAGTCACTAATCACTAGTCACTAATCACTAGTCACTAATCATCCAAAACAAAAAGCAGGAAATGAGAACGTCTCATTTCCTGCTTTTTCTATGTGCGAGAACTCAATTAGTCTCTGTATTTTTCCGGGAGTTCGGTGGCTCTTGCTACGCCGGAAGCGATGGCTGCTTTGGCAACGGCTTTCGCTACAGCGAACGGAACCTGCGGATCGAATACGTCGACGACGACATGATCCGGGTCGAGTTTGCCGCTATGGATAGCGAGGTCTGCGAGAGCATGAGCAGCAGCGAGTTTCATTTCTTCATTGATCTGGCGGGCACGTACATCGAGAGCGCCGCGGAAGAGGCCTGGGAATACGGAGGAGTTGTTGACCTGGTTCGGCATATCGCTTCTGCCGGAGCCATAGATGTAAACGCCTTTTTCTTTGGCTTCTTCGTACATGATTTCCGGTACCGGGTTTGCCATAGCGAAGACAATGCTCTTGTCGTTCATGGTCTTGATGGCTTCTACGTTGAATACGCCCGGTGCAGAGCAGCCGATGAGGACATCAGCGCCTTTGACAGCGTCATCGAATGTGCCCTGTTTGTTTTCCGGATTGACTTTGGCGATGAGTTCCTGCTGTACGCGGTCTCTCTTGCCATTGTCAAAGAGGATGCCTTTGGAGTTCAGGATGGTCATGTTTTCCGGTTTTACGCCGTCTTCGAGGAGCAGGCGGGCGATCGCGGTGCCGGCAGCACCAGCGCCATTCATGACGACCTTCACGTCTTCGATCTTTTTGCCGACGACTTCGAGAGCACCGAGGAGTGCTGCCAGAGCAGCGATCGCAGTGCCGTGCTGGTCATCGTGGAAGACCGGGATGTTCATGATCTTTTTCAGTTCGTCTTCGATGTCATAGCATTTCGGGGAAGAGATATCTTCGAGGTTGATGCCGGCGAAGTTCTTTTCGAGCAGTTTGACGGTGTGGATGAATTCCTGCGGATCCTTGGTGTCCAGAGTGATCGGGATCGCATCGATCTGTCCGAATCTCTTGTACAGTGCGGATTTGCCTTCCATGACCGGCATAGCAGCAGCTGCGCCGATATCGCCCATGCCGAGGACACGGGTGCCATCGGAAATGACGGCTACGACATTGCCTCTCCAGGTCAGTTCCAGGGACAGGTCTTCATCGTCTTTGATCGCAAGGCACGGAGCGGATACACCCGGGGTGTATACGATCGCGAGGTCGTGATTGCATTCGACAGCAGCATTCAAGTCGGTCTTGATCATCTGATGTTTTTCTCTTCTGAGTGCGAGTGCTTCTTCTTTGAGTTTTGCAGTATCCATTGTTTCCTCCTAAAAAAAGACTGATACTTTATGCGTCGGCGACTTCGAATGGAGCCGCTTTATATTTAATCTTTGATGGCAGGAAGATTTCTGCCATTGAAGATCTCATACATTTCCTGCTTCAGCAGGCGGCGGATGCGTTTCCCTTCCTTGCGATCCAGCTCTGCCTCTTTCATATCGAAGAGGTAGTTATCCAGATTGAAATCATGGATCAGCATCTTCGTGTGGAAAATATTTTCCTGATATACATTGACGTCCACCATGTCGTACTTATAGCGCAGCTTCGGTGCCATGTAGTTCTGGATGGAATTGATACGGTGGTCGATGAAGATCTTCTTTCCCTGCACGTCACGCGTAAAGCCGCGCACGCGGTAGTCAGTGATGACGATATCCGCATCGAAGGACTGGAGGAGAAAATTCAGCGCATTCAGTGGCGAGATCTTCCCGCAGGTCGATACATCGATGTCTGCACGGAAGGTACAGATGCCATCCTGCGGATGCATTTCCGGATACGTATGGACAGTGATATGGCTCTTGTCAAGATGGCACACCACATCCTGCTTCTCGACTTCTTCCTCTGCGATCAGCATCGTGACGGATGCGCCCTGCGGGTCATAGTCCTGTGAAGCGATGTTCAGCACATGGGCTCCGATCATCTCGGCGACCTTCACGAGGATCTGGGTCAGGCGCTCGGCGCTGTAGACCTCGTCAATGTAAGCGATGTATTTTTTTCTTTCTGTTTCTGTACTGGCATAGCAGATGTCGTACATGTTGAAGCTGAGTGTCTTGGTCAAATTGTTGAAACCCAGCAGTTTGAGCTTACCCCGTTTCATGAAGTAAACTGCCACCCCCGTTCTTTTCCTCTATGGATTGGAACTTTTTCCATTATAACATAGAGCCTTATTGAATGAAACTGCTTAAAATCGAGTATACTATTTCTGTATAGGTAGATACATTATGTATGAGTTTTGGGAAATAAAAGTCAATGGTTCACATGGCAAGCACAGATGAGTAGCTAGGGATTGGGGATTAGGGGCTCAAAGTGACTAGTGACTGGTAGCTAGGGATTAGGTTTGTGATACGAGAAAACCGCCAGTTTCAAACCTCCGCGGCGCTTCTATATTTTTATGCGCCGCACCACCCCCGCTGAACCCTATGAACCTATAGAACCTGCTCCCCCTCTTTCGCAAACAATCAAAGGACGCCCCGAGGGGCGTGCCCTGAACCCTATTTCCCTATTTTCGACAGTAAGTCCCGGAGAGCTCTTCCTCTATGGCTGATCTGGTTCTTCTCTTCCATCGAAAGCTCTGCCATGGTTTTTCCAAATTCCGGCAGATAGAAGAGCGGATCATAGCCGAAGCCGCCTTCCCCCTGATAGAAATCACGGATGATCCCATCACACGTCCCTTTTCCCGTAAGGGATCTGCCATCCGGCCAGACAAGTGCGACAACGCAGGCATAGTAGCCCTTGCGATCATCCCCCGTGTAAGGGGCGAGGTCTCGGATGAGCTTCTGGTTATTGGCTTCATCGTCGCCATGGTGTCCGGCATAGCGCGCCGAGTATACTCCCGGTCTGTCTCCCAGCGCGCAGGCAATGATGCCCGAGTCATCGGAGAGCACGGGAAGATCCACCGCCTTCGCATAGCAGCGGGCCTTCTGCAGCGCGTTTTCTTCGAAGGTCGTCCCCGTCTCTTCCGGGTCTTCTACCTCCGCAATGTCTGCGATCGGCACAGCTTGCCATCCGATCTCTGCAAAGGCTTTCTGAAATTCTCTGATCTTTCCTTGATTGTGCGTAGCCAGTACGATTTTTTTCGTTTCCATCATTTTGAATCTCCTCTTGGTAGATAGGGTTTAGGGTTAGTCCGCGGGGCGAGGCGCCCTTTGATTGCAGATGAAAGCTCTGCTCGAATGAGAAATGAGAAATGGTGGTGCGGCGCAAAAATAATGAAGCGCCGCAGAATTTTGATAGCGCTTCGCGCCGTCGTCATCTCGAGCGCAGCCCTCGCTCTTCCTTGCAGAACGGTCAGTATGCTAATTGCGCTGCTTCAATCACCACTTGTTCCTAATCCCTAGCCACTCATCCCTGCTTTCAAAGGCGCATAAAAATATGGGAGCGCCGCGAAGTTTTTGATTGATGGGAATACGATGTTCCCCAAAAGATCAGAAACCCATTGCGCCCTTAGAGCCTGTTACCGACCATCCTTCTGACACTCTCTTCTTTGGCTTCTCTCCATGCGGCTTCCGCAGCAGCGAGAGCTTGGGTACGTTCATCGCAAAGTCTGGTGAGGGCTTCCATGGTTTCCTTTCCTGCCGGCGGAATGGGCAAACGGAGGAGTCGGGATGTCGTGAGATACCAATGTTCCCCTGCTTTCATGGTTGCGAGAAAAAGTTCGCCCAGTTTCCCATCGAAATAGAGTTTCACATATTCGCCGGTATAGGCATCCACTGGGCGGAAGGCCAGGATGCCTTCGTCAGATGTAACGCAAGGTTCTTTTACGACGGCAGTGCGAAGATGCCCTTCGAGCGTGGTCAGGACGAGGTCGCCAGCTGCAAGGACGCGCAGAACCGCCGGCGTTTTCTGGGGTACATACGCCGCGAGATCCATCCGCACGCCCGAGTCCGTCACCGCTTCCCGGGAAATCTGCGGCAGGTCGGTTTCAATTTCTTCCATCGGTACATCGTAGAAGACGTCTCCAAGCGTGAAATCAGGCGAAACGATATTTTGAGAAAGGAGCATCTGCACGCTCGGCGAGCCATTGAACGCGTAGAGATCATAGTTCCAGTCATCGGCTTCGATGAAGGTGTCCGACGGAAGCGAGAGCTGATCTACGCCGCGGAAGGCGCCGTCTGCAAAATCCGACAGACCGAAAGACACGGTCTTAGCTGCCTCTCCGGCAAAGCGCAGATAGGCGTACTCGTTCCCGCTGATTTCCGTATCATAGAAAGCCATCAGTTTCTTCTCTGCTGCCAAGCTTCTTCTGGCAGCAAGCGCAGCATCCCCCTCTTTCGTCAGCAGCGCCGAAGGAATGATAACGTCCATCATGCCTTTCTCGGCGAGGCGATGTCTCAAATCAGCGGCTGCTGCGATGCCGTCTGTTTCAAAATCAAAAATGTAATCGTAGTGCTCGGTATCTTCCGCGAGTTCGCTCTCGAGCATCGCACGGCCGCGTGGGAAGACGTAGTGAAGACGCTCCTTCCAGATGGCATCCTTCACCGCAACAGCTATACGTTTTCCCCCGAGATCCTGGAAAATTCCGGCAAGGTAAGGCAGATACTCTTCTGCGCCGGTGAAAAGCACCGTATTCCCAGCAGCCTCTGCCTTCTTTACCGCTTCTGCGAGCAGCGCATGCACTTTGGCAGGTGCCGTCGGCATTTCCGGTGCAAAGACCAGCGGCTCCACACGGAGCGCAAGTGTATAAACGCGTGCATAGGTATCTGCATCGCCCTCATACATGCCCAGCTTGTCTGCCGTGCGTTTCATATTCTCATACAGGTCATCGATGGAGATCCCGTACTGGACATTCTCCGGATTCAGGAAAAGTACATAGTCCAGATAGCGCGCACGCATGACTTCATTAAAAATCCGCTCCCGCGGCACACCGTAGCGAGCAAATGTCTCTATCGCGTCATGAATATCGTTTGCAGTCATAAATCCTCCTTGGTGAATCAGTCTCCCTTATTATACTTCATAGAGGAAGGAAATAGTAGGGAAAGGCACTTAGTTGGTGGATCCGGGACGGGAAACAGCTTATAAAAGAGAAGAGGAGCCGCGGGGAAGGCGGGATGATACGCTTTCATCATATGCTGCTCGTCCCCTTCATTTCTGCTTCTCCTGCATCAAAAAACGCCCATGGAAATCCATGAGCGTTTTCGGCATTCGTCCAATGATTAACGTTTGGAGAACTGGCTTGCTTTTCTTGCTTTCTTGAGGCCGTATTTCTTACGTTCTTTCATTCTTGGATCACGGGTCAGGAGACCTGCGACTTTCAGAACTTTTCTGTAGTCTCCATCGACATCGAGGAGAGCACGGCTGATGCCATGACGGATAGCGCCAGCCTGGCCTGTACGTCCGCCGCCTTTTACGTTAGCGATGACGTCATATGCGGTGGTGGTGCCGGTCAGTTCGAGCGGCTGTTTAATGATCAGTTCGAGGGTTGCGAGATCGAAGTAATCCTTCAGATCACGGCCATTGATTGTGATGTTACCCTGTCCCGGTACCAGACGGACTCTGGCAACGGATGTTTTTCTGCGGCCAGTGCCGTAGTATGTAGCTTCTGCCATTTCTTATTTCCTTCCCTTCTGGTTAACGGATATCAAATTTCAGTTCTTCAGGCTGCTGTGCTGCATGCGGATGTTCAGCGCCTGCGTATACGTGGAGCTTGCGGTACATCTGAGCACCGAGCTTGTTCTTCGGAAGCATGCCGCGGATAGCATGTTCTACGACCCATACCGGTTTTTCACGAAGAGCGTCGCCAGCCTTCTGGTATCTGTCGCCGCCGATATATCCGGTGTAGTGGAAGTAAACCTTCTTCAGTTCTTTTTTGCCGGAGAAAACGACTTTATCTGCGTTGATGATGATGACGTTGTCACCAGTGTCAACATGCGGTGTGTAGGTAGGTTTATTCTTGCCGGTCAGAACTTTGGCAACGCTGGCAGCCAGACGGCCAACAGTCAGTCCTGCAGCATCAACGATATACCATTTGCGAGTGATGTTGCCCGCATTGGCCATGAATGTTGTTTTCATTAGTAATGACTCCTTCTGAATAAAAAACAGAACCGCAAGATGTCATCCTTCCTCCGGGGCTAGTGGTTTCCGGACAAATCTCACAAGGAGTATTATATAGTTTTTTTACGTGCGTGTCAAATAGTTTTTAGGATGAAAATTTTTAAGGTTCGGGGTTCAGGGTTCGGGATTAGCCCTGAACCTTGAACCTTGAACCCTAATCAAAAACGCTCCCGCATTCACGAGAGCGTTTTTTCTATGCATGGACCATTAGCCCTTGAAGTACTTCACACCGGCTTCGAAGAGTGGCTGGTAGGTATCACCGGCGATGTTCTTTGCAACATTCTGACCGCGGCGTTCGGTATGACCCATCTTCCCGAGGACGCGTCCGTCAGGACTGGTGATGCCTTCGACAGCCCAGGAGGAGCCGTTCGGATTGTAGCGGCTGTCGTAGGTCGGCTCGCCATCTGGCCCCACGTACTGTGTCGCGATCTGGCCATTGGCTGCGAGTGCCCGGATCTGTTCATCGGAAGCGATGAAGCGTCCTTCGCCGTGGCTGATGGCGATGGAGTGGAGATCACCGGGCTGGCAAAGGGCAAGCCACGGGGACTTGGTCGATACGACCTTGGTCGTGACGAAGCGGGAGATATGACGGCCGAGCGTATTGAAGGTGAGCGTCGGTGCGTCATCGGTGAGCGGCTTGAATTCGCCATACGGTACGAGGCCGAGCTTGATCAGAGCCTGGAAACCGTTGCAGATGCCCATGGCAAGACCATCTCTGACATGAAGGAGCTGGTCCATGGCCTCCATGAGCTTCTGATTTCTGAATACAGCGGCGATAAATTTGCCGCTGCCGTCCGGTTCATCGCCCGCAGAGAAGCCGCCCGGGAACATGACGATCTGCGCATGGCGGATGCGTTCTGCCATTTCATCGACCGAGTCCTTGAGTTCGGCTGCATCGCGATTTCTGAAGATGAAGATATCGCTGACCGCACCGGCACGTTCAAAGGCTCTCGCGCAGTCGACTTCACAGTTGTTGCCCGGCATGGTCGGGATGAAGACGCGCGGACACGAAAGATTCGTATGGACATAGAACTGCGGGATCGCTTTCGTTTCCGGAAGAATCGGCGCTTCTTTCTGGATGTCTGCTGCGCGGCGCGGGAAGATCGGATCGAGCGTACCTTCATAGGAGCGCAGGAGCTCTTCGACGGCGATCTCTTCCCCGCAGAGCTTCATACTGTCCCCGCCAACGGTGCCGAGGATCTTCGTGTGCGGCTGTTTGGCAAATTCCTCTGCCAGTTCTGGCGTAGTTTCTACAAGGATCGCGCCATAGAAATTACTGAAGTATTTGAAGAGCGGCAGATTTTCACCAAAAGTAACGCCGAGCTTGTTGCCGAAGGCCATCTTGGCTGCGGTCACTGCGACGCCGCCGTGTTCGACCGCTTTCATCGCTGCGATGTGTCTAGCCTTCACTTCCTGATAGAGGAAATCCGCATGCGCTTTGAATACATCAAGAAGCGGCATGCCGACTTCGTCCTTCGGCTGGCCGAAGAGGACGAGGACATCGCCCTCCTTCTTGAGTTCCTGGCTGACAGCTTCGGAGGCTTTCCCCGGAGCGATTGCGAAGGAAACGAGCGTCGGCGGGACGTGGATATCATTGAAGGTACCGCTCATGGAGTCCTTGCCGCCGATCGCTCCCAGACCAAGGCTTTCCTGCATATGGAAAGCACCGAGGAGTGCGGCCGCCGGTTTGCCCCAGCTGGTCTTGTCAGTGAGCTTTTCGAAGTATTCCTGCAGCGTCAGGTAGGCTTTTCTCCAGTCAGCCCCCATCGCCACGAGGCGGGCCACGGAGAGGAGTACGGCATAGGCTGCACCATGGAACGGGCTCCAGGATGCCAGATACGGATCGAAGCCATGTGCCATGAAGCTGGCGCTGTCAGTCTCGCCTTTGCGGACCGGGAATTTCGCTACCATGCCGTCTGTCGGGGTCTTCTGGTACTTGCCGCCGAATGGCATGAGTACGGTACCGGCACCGATGGTGGAATCGAAGCGTTCGGAGAGTCCCTGCTCCGAGCAGTTATTGAGATCTGCCATGGCAGAGAGCCAGGTCTTTTTGATGTCATGGATCTCTTCTTTATGGAAATAGCCAGCTTCATCCGGCTTTGCGATGTAGGCTTCCTTCACCTGCTGCGCGCCATTCGTGTCGAGGAAATCTCTCGAAATATCGACGATGGTATCCCCTCTCCACTTCATGACAAGGCGGCGGGTATCGGTCACATCAGCCACGATGGTGGCTTCAAGGTTTTCTTCTGCGGCATAGCGGATGAACTGGTCTGCATCTTCTTTTCTGACAACAACCGCCATACGCTCCTGCGATTCGGAAATCGCCAGTTCGGTCCCATCAAGGCCTTCGTATTTCTTCGGTACCTGATCAAGATCGATGTCAAGACCGTCTGTCAGTTCACCGACAGCGACAGAGACACCGCCTGCGCCGAAGTCATTGCAGCGTTTGATGAGGCGTGTGACTTCCCCGCGACGGAAGAGGCACTGGATCTTTCTTTCCGTGATCGGATTGCCCTTCTGGACTTCTGCGCCGCAAGTCTCGATGGACTCGGTATTCAGCTCCTTCGAAGAGCCTGTCGCACCGCCCATGCCGTCACGGCCCGTGCGCCCGCCGACCAGGATGACGACGTCGCCGGGTGTCGGAGAAAGACGGATGACATGGTCTTCCGGAGCCGCTGCGACGACGGCACCGATCTCCATGCGCTTCGCCATGAATCCCGGATGATAATATTCCTTGACCTCACCGGTGGCAAGACCGATCTGATTGCCATAGGAGGAGTAGCCCTTGGCCGCTTCAACGACGATCTTTCTCTGCGGGAGCTTGCCTGCAAGCGTTTCGGAAAGCGGCATGCGCGGGTCTGCGGCGCCCGTCACGCGCATCGCCTGATACACATAGGAGCGTCCGGAGAGAGGGTCTCGGATACATCCGCCCAGGCAGGTCGCTGCCCCGCCGAATGGCTCGATCTCGGTCGGATGGTTGTGTGTTTCATTCTTGAAAAGGAGCAACCAGTCTTCCTCGCCGTCGATGGTATCGATCTTCACCTTGATGGTGCAGGCATTGATCTCTTCCGACTGATCCAGATTTTCCAGCTTTCCTTCCTTGCGGAGAGCCTTGACAGCCGCCGTTGCCATATCCATCAGCGTCACAGGGCGCTTCGTGTCCTTGCCATAGATATGGATACGCGTCTCTTCGTAGTCTTTGAGCGCCTTGGAGATCGGAGCGGTAAAAGTGCCGTCTTCGACTTCGACAGAGGAGAGCTTGGTGGAGAAAGTGGTGTGACGGCAGTGGTCGGACCAGTAGGTATCGAGCACACGGATCTCTGTCACGGTCGGATCTCTCTTCTCTTCATCGCGGAAATAGTCACGGATCATCGCCATGTCATCATGGCTCATGGCAAGGCCCATGCCGGCGATCAGGGCATCGATCCCTGCATCATCCAGCTCGCAGACACCCTTGACAACGGGTACTGCCTTCGGGTCTTCGATGGGAAGATCCAGCGTTTCCGCAGGAGCGAGACTTGCTTCACGGGACTCCACCGGATTCACAAGGAATTTCAGGATCTTCTCGCGGTCGCCTTCTGCGAAATGTCCATCAAAGGTGTAGACCAGCGCACAACGCACACGTGCGCCATCTTTTCCGGTGACAATGGCCAGACACTGCTCTGCCGAGTCCGCTCTCTGGTCATACTGTCCCGGCAGGAATTCGACGCCGATGACGAGATCGCCCTTTGGCAGCTGCGTCTCTACACTGTCGACCGGCGGTTCAGAGAATACGGTCGAGACCGCTTTCTCATAGTCTTCTCCGGAAAGTCCGTCGACATCGTAGCGATGATAGATCCCACAGCCTTCGATGCGGTCTCCAAGCACCTCTTTCAGCTCAGCCGTCAGGCTCTCTTCGCCCTGACGGAAACCAGCCTTCTTTCGTACATACAAACGTCTGATATCAGACAAGTTCAACACTCCTTCCTCGTTACTCGCCGGCGCAAAGGCGCAGGCTCCAGTCGGAAATGAAAAAAGCCACTAATACAGTTACATTTTATCATACCTGTCCAATGGAGAAAAATTAGAATTTCACGGTGAAGGTGCAGAACGAGCCCCTGAGACGTTTTGCCCTTTGATTGCGGATGAAATGGTTCTATAGGTTCAAAAAAAGGGGGCGGTGCCCGAAAGGTGATTACATGCCACCTTCGGGCACCGCCCCATGGGCTAACCCCAATTATCTAAATATCCACTCCGTGACCTTTTTCCCGCCCCAGATCGCGATCCCTGTCAGCCAAAGGTCTGAAACGAAGGGGATCATGGGAAGGTAGGACGGATCCATATAGACCTGCCAGCTTGCCTGCGGAAGATGGAGGGAGATCACCATCGGGATATAAAGGAGCATCAGCCAGAATATCCCGCTGAAAGCACACACCGTGATGCGCCGCCCCTTCGTCCCGGAAAGTGCCAGAAAGAGATAGATCCCGAATGTCATCATGCCGAGGATGATTTTCCCGTAGAAGACAAAGCTGAAAACCTCCAGCAGGAAGAAGCTCGCCGTGAAAGGATCAAGGCGCATACCATTCGCATAGTAGAGCCCCAGAAAGGAGAGAATCGCAAAACCGGGAATAAGCCCGCTGAAATAAGCCGCGCCCAGCCAGACCTTCCGGCAAGCCCCCTTCTCCGAAAGCTTCTCATAGAGCGAAGGAAGCAGGTAGTCCAGCATGATCGCCGCGACAGCAAAAAGCGTCAGCACGATAAAGAACGCGAGCGAGATCGGTATCGGACTTTCCTTGAAGGCCTTGTCTGCCATCGGCAGATAGCTCCAGAAAATGACCATCTGCAGGATGATGAAGGAGATCCAAAGCGGCAAATGTACTGCCGCTCGTAATGCCCCCCACTCACAGCCATAGCCTTTCCGCTGGAAGAGGAAAAAAAGAAACGGCACCAGAAGCCCCATTCCCCAGTAAGCGAGCGTCCCCACTGCCATGGCCTCAGCAGTGTGTACCAGAAATCCCCCGAAGCCCCAGGGAAGAATTCCCGCCAAGAGCCACAGCAGCTGATGAATGAATTTTTTATTTTTGATCATAATTTTCACCTCGATGAGGACTATTGTACCACAGTTGAGACGTGTTGACAGTACGCTTCGGCACAAAGGCACGAGGAAATCCCCCTACAGAAAAGGAGCTGTGAAGAAATGAATCCTCATTTCTTTACAGCCCCTTTTTACTTTGCTTTGATTTGGTTCAGGGTTCAGGGTTCAAGGTTCAGGGCTCTCGTG
>DLZS01000017.1:17632-34197 GCA_003447275.1 Dialister sp. | reverse complement strand
CGCTGAATGAAAAAACTCTCCCGTAAGGGGGAGTTTTTTTTGTGTGCTTGAAATTGGTGATTGGGAAACGGGTGGCAAGGGATCGGGAAGAGTACTCACATAGAGGAAAATAAGAAATTGTTGGATCATCCACAAACCTGTAAGCCTCTGGAGCGGAAGGGCGACGAGGGCTGGAGAAAGATCTCTCCCTCATCGGGACCTCGAGTCCGGCAAACACGCGGAGAAGAGTCGTCTTCCCGCAGCCGGAAGGACCGAGCCATGTCATGAAGCTGCTGCTCTTAATTGTAAGTGAGAAGTCCCGGATGACAGGCTTTCCCTGAAAGGCTTTTGAAATGCGAGATAAACATATGTCCCTATAAGATCTCCTTTCCTATAGTTTATGCGGAATGCGTCAAGACGGTATGCGGCCGGTGTAACACCGGTGTAAAAGTGGATGGTGATCGAAGATCGGATGGAAATTTGCGTCCGCGTCGCATTTTTTAGGCTGAAAGATGGCATACTACATGGTGCTTTTACGAATTTATGAAAGTTTTAGAAATCAGAGTATACGCACGGCGGCGTGGCCATGTGAAAATAAAGAAAATAAACTACAGAAAAATCAGTAAATACCGAATAATTTCAGTGAGAATCAGCAGAAATAAATTTTGTGTAAAATGCTTGATTTCAGCGCCGAAAAATAGTATTATAGAAAAGCTGAACGTCTGGTACCTTTGTGCGAGGGCGCAAGGCAAAAGAGTGTTCAGAACAAACTATGAAGTGGAAGGTGGCCTGCTGAGCAGGGGAATTTCCACGGAGCAGTTCATTCATGAAATGAACGTAGGAGGTTTATCTAATGTCGAAACAGGAAAAAATCAGAATTCGTCTGAAAGGCTATGATCACAAAGCTGTTGATCAGAGCGCAGCGAAGATCGCGGAGACTGCAAAAAGAACAGGCTCCAGAGTCTCCGGTCCGATTCCGCTCCCGACCGAACGGAATGTGTACACCATTCTTCGTTCTCCACATGTCAACAAAGACAGCCGTGAACAGTTCGAAATGCGTATCCACAAGAGACTCATTGACATCCTCGATCCGTCCAAGAAGACCGCGGATGCGCTGATGAGACTGGAACTCCCAGCTGGCGTCAGCATTGAAATTAAACTGTAAGGAGGTGCAAAGATGTCTAAGGCTATTTTGGGAACAAAATTAGGAATGTCTCAGGTGTTCGCTGAAAACGGCGACCTGATTCCGGTAAGCGTTATTGAAGTTCTGCCAAACGTGGTAGCAGCTGTTAAAACTGTTGAATCCGACGGATACAACGCAGTACAGCTCGGCTACGGCGCTGTCAAAGAAAAACATTTGACAAAACCTGTAAAGGGTCAGTTTGAAAAAGCTGGTATCGACCCAGTTAAATATCTGCGTGAATATAGACTCGCTGAAAAGCCGTCTTACACAGTAGGCCAAACTCTGGCTGCTGATATCTTCGCAGAAGGCGAGATTATCGACGTTATTGGCACCAGCCGCGGCAAAGGTTTCGCCGGCACGATCAAACGTCATAACCACCAGCGTGGACCTGAATCCCACGGCTCCAAGAACCATCGTCAGACAGCATCCCTCGGTGCTCGTATGTCCGGCGGCGGCGGAAAAGTATTCAAAGGCAAGAAGATGCCTGGTCAGCTCGGCGGCGTACGTGTGACTGTACAGCATCTTCAGGTAGTAAGAGTTGATACTGCCCGTAATCTTATGCTTGTCAAAGGCGGGATCCCAGGTGCTAAGGGAAGCCTCGTCATGGTACAGGAAACCGTAAAGCCTGTAAAATAATATTGTCTGGAACAACAGAAAATTGTTCTGATTAGGGAGGAACATCTCAATGCCGAAAGTAAAGCTGTATAATGTAGCCGGCGAAGCTGCCGGTGAAATAGAGCTGAATGACAGCGTCTTTGGTGTAGACTACAACGAAGCTGTTATTCATCAGGCAGTGGTGCGCCAGATGGCCAATGAACGCCTCGGCACACATGCCACCAAAACCAGAGGCCTTGTACGCGGCGGCGGCAAGAAGCCTTGGAAACAGAAGGGCACCGGCCGTGCCAGAGTCGGATCCATCCGCTCCCCACTGTGGGTCGGCGGTGGTACCGTATTCGGACCGACCCCGAGAAGCCATGCCAAAGATATGCCGAGAAAGGCACGTCAGCTGGCTGTAAGATCTGCACTGTCTGAAAAACTCCGTGCTAACGAACTCGTCGTTCTCGACGCAGTAAACTTCGAAGCACCGAAGACCAAAGAAGTAGTCAAAATGCTGGCTGCTTTCCAGGCAGAAGGCAAAGCTGTCATCGTTGACGGCGGCGCTCTTTGCCAGAACACCGTTCTGTCCGCTAGAAACATTCCGGGTGTCAAAGCTTACGCACCGAACGGACTCAACATCTACGATATCGTAAACACCGGCAAACTTTTCCTGACTCAGGAAGCTGTTAAGAAAATTGAGGAGGTACTCGCATAATGGACGCACGTGACATCCTCATTAAACCGCTCGTTACCGAAAAAACTACAGCTCTCATGGAAGAACGCAAGTACACATTCCGTGTACCGCTCGCTGCTACCAAGGTGGAGATCCGCCAGGCTGTAGAACAGATCTTCAAAGTTAAAGTTCAGGCTGTGAACACCATGCGTTATGAAGGCAAGATGAAACGTCTGGGCCGCACCCAGGGTCGTCGCAGTGATTGGAAGAAAGCAATTGTTACCCTCAAACCGGGCGAAACAATTGAGCTCTTCGAAGCGTAAGGAGGAGTAATATAAATGGCATACAAATCATTTAAACCGTACACTCCCGGACGCCGTCAGATGACCGTTTCCACCTTTGAGGAAATTACAACAGATACCCCAGAAAAATCCCTTCTGGCTCCTGTTCACAATCATGGCGGTCGTAATGGCTCCGGTAAGACCACCGTTCGTCACCAGGGCGGCGGACATAAACGTCAGTACAGAATCATCGATTTCAAGAGAAATAAAGATGGCGTTCCGGCTAAAGTCGCAACCATTGAATACGATCCAAACCGTACCTGCCGCATCGCACTGCTGCAGTATGCAGATGGTGAAAAACGCTACATCCTCGCTCCGAAAGGTCTGAAGGTCGGCGACGTAGTCACCAGCGGTCCGGAATCCGATATTAAAGTCGGCAACTGCCTCCCATTCACCAACATTCCTCTTGGTACCATCGTTCACAACGTAGAGCTGAAGATCGGCAAAGGCGGCCAGATGGTCCGTTCTGCCGGCGCAAGCGCTCAGCTGATGGCTAAGGAAGGCGACTATGCACTTCTCCGTCTGCCGTCTGGCGAACTTAGAAAAGTTCACATTCGCTGCCGTGCTACCATCGGTGCTATCGGCAACGAAGATCACGAAAACATTACCCTCGGCAAAGCAGGCAGAAACCGCTGGCTCGGCGTTCGTCCGGCTAACCGCGGCGTTGTCATGAACCCGAATGACCATCCGCATGGCGGCGGCGAAGGTAAAGCTCCTGTCGGACGTAAGCGTCCAGTTACCCCGTGGGGTAAACCGGCTTACGGCGTGAAGACCAGACACAGCAGAAAAGCGTCTACCAAACTGATCGTTAAGAGACGCAAGTAAGATAAGGAGGAGTAAAAGTGTCCAGATCCGTAAAAAAAGGCCCGTTCGTCGCTTTCTCTCTCGTAAAGAAGATCGATGCGCTGAACGTAGCTAACGATAAGAAAATTGTAAAAACCTGGTCCCGTGCTTCTACCATCCTGCCGAGCTTCGTTGGTCACACCATCGCTGTTCACGACGGAAGAAAGCATGTACCGGTTTATGTCACTGAAGATATGGTCGGTCATAAACTTGGCGAATTCGCTCCGACCCGTACCTTCAAGGGTCATAACAAGACCGATAAGAAATAACCAGGGAGGAATAAAATGGAAGTTCAGGCAATTTCAAGAAATATCCGCATTTCTCCCCGTAAGGTCCGCATCGTAGCGAACCTTGTCCGCGGCAAGAAAGCGGGAGAAGCTATCTCTATCCTGCGCAACACCCATAAAGCAGCTTCCATCGTTGTCGAAAAGACACTGAGAAGCGCTATGGCCAACGCAGAAAACAACAACGACATGAACATTGACAAACTCTACATCTCCACAATTTTTGTAGATGCAGGCCCGATTATGAAGCGCGTACATCCACGCTCCCGTGGACAGGCTTTCGGGATTATGAAACGTACCAGCACACTGACGGTAAAAGTTTCTGAAAAAGAGTAATCGAAGGAGGGAAACGTTTTGGGTCAGAAAGTTAATCCGCATGGAATGCGTGTAGGCGTGATCGATGACTGGGATTCCAAATGGTTTGCAGAAAAAGATTATGCTGCACTGCTTGTGGAAGATGCCAAAATCCGCCAGTTCTTAAAGAAGCACCTGTTCGCAGCAGGCATTTCCAAAATTGGCATTAAACGCGTAAGCGGCCGTGTAAAGCTTGCGATTTATACCGCTAAACCGGGCATGGTTATCGGCCGTGGCGGCACAGGCATCGAGGACATCAAAAAAGCTCTCGCTGCTGTTACTGACAAAGAAGTCGACATCGACATCCTGGAAATCAAATCCACTGACATGAGCGCTATCCTGGTCGGCGAAAACATCGCTTCCCAGCTCGAAAGACGTATCGGCTTCCGCCGTGCTGTAAAACAGTGCGTCGGCAGAACCATGCGCGCTGGTGCCAAGGGTATCAAAGTTACCGTTTCCGGCCGTCTGGGCGGCGCTGAAATCGCTAGAAGCGAAAGCTACCGCGAAGGCTCCATCCCGCTGCAGACTCTCCGTGCAAACATTGATTACGGTGTTACCACTGCCCATACCACCTACGGTGCTATCGGCATTAAAGTATGGATTTACAAAGGCGAACTCGCTCCTGGCCAGGTAGTAGACGAAAACGAAAACGTCCGCACCAGCAAAGATAGAAACAACCGTCATGAAGGCGGCAGAAGAGGCGGCCGTCGTGGCGATCGCAGAGAACGTAGACCGAAAAACTCTGAAAGGAGTGATTCCTGATGTTAATTCCAAAGCGTACAAAATATCGTAAACAGTTCCGCGGCCGTATGAAAGGCAAAGCACATCGTGGAAACACCGTTACTTACGGTGAATTTGGTCTGGTAGCCACCGAACCGTCCTGGATTACCAGCCGTCAGATCGAAGCAGCCCGTATTGCCATGACCCGTTACACCAAACGTGGCGGCAAGGTCTGGATCAAGATTTTCCCAGACAAACCGGTTTCTGCTAAACCAATTGGTACCCGTCAGGGTTCCGGTAAAGGCGCAGTTGAATACTGGGTAGCCGTAGTTAAACCGGGCCGCGTGATGTTCGAAATGGGTGGCATCTCCATGGAAGCTGCAAAGGAAGCAATGCGCCTTGCAGGCCACAAGCTGCCAATCAAGACAAAATTTGTAGTTAAAGGTCAAGAAGTGGCAGGTGAATAAAATGAAGGTCAATGAAATTCGTAACCTGAGCACTGCCGAATTAACTGAAAAGGTTGCCGGCTTAAAGGAAGAACTGTTTAACCTCCGTTTTCAGCTCGCTACAGGACAGCTTGAAAACCCGATGCGTATTCGTGAAGTAAAGAAGACCATCGCTCGCATCAAGACTGTACAGCGCGAAGAAGAATTGAAGGCTGCCAAGAAGGCATAACGGTTTATCCAAAGGAGGATCTCAACGTGGCAGAAGAAAGAAAGTTGCGCAAGGTGCGCCAGGGAATTGTTGTCAGCGACAAGATGGATAAAACCGTAGTTGTTGCTGTAGAACGCAAAGTTCCCCACAAGCTCTACAAAAAATCGATTAATACCACAACAAAGTTCAAAGCGCATGACGAAAACAACGAATGCCGTGTCGGTGATACCGTACGCATCGTCGAAACCCGCCCGCTGTCTCATGACAAGCGTTGGAGAGTTGAAAAAATCGTTGCCCGTCAGAACTGATATACAAAGATTAATATAGGAGGATAGGCACGATGATTCAGCAGGAAAGCAGACTCAACGTTGCAGATAATACCGGTGCTAAGAACGTCCTGGTCATCAAAGTTCTGGGTGGTTCCTTCCGTAAAAGCGGCAATATCGGTGATATTGTAGTTTGTACGGTCAAAGATGCAACCCCCGGCGGCGTTGTTAAGAAGGGCCAGGTAGTAAAAGCTGTTGTAGTTCGTTCTGTTAGCGGTGTAAGCCGCAGCGACGGATCCCATATCCGTTTTGACGAAAACGCAGTCGTTATCGTAAAAGATGACAAGAGCCCGGTAGGAACACGTATTTTTGGACCGGTAGCAAGAGAACTCCGTGAAAAAGATTTCATGAAGATCGTTTCCCTGGCTCCGGAAGTGCTCTAATAGGGAGGCAAACGAATGAGTCAGAAACTGCATGTAAAGACCGGTGACACCGTTGTAGTCATTTCCGGCAAAGATAAAGGCAAGCAGGGCAAAGTCAAAGCTGCTATGCCGAAGGAAGGCCGTGTTGTCGTTGAAGGCGTCAACATGATCAAAAGACACACCAAACCGAGCCAGGCAAACCCGAAGGGCGGCATCATCGAGAAGGAAGCTCCGCTCTATGCTTCCAAAGTCATGATCCTGGATCCGGAAACAAAGAAACCGACCCGCGTCAAGAAAGTTCAGCAGAAAGACGGAACTTACGTCAGAGCAGCTGTCAAGAGCGGCGCTATTATTGACAAAGCCTAAGCGGGAAGGAGGATAACAAGTGTCCAGATTAAACGACTTATACAAAGCGCAGATTAAAAACACCATGCGCGAAAAATTCGGCTACAAGAATGACATGGAAATCCCGAAGCTGGATAAAATCGTCATCAACATCGGTGTAGGCGAAGCAACCGAAAATAGCAAAGCAGTAGACGCTGCAGCATCCGATCTCGCAGCGATCACCGGCCAGCAGCCGATGATCTGCAAAGCCCATAAATCCCTGGCTGCATGGAAGATCCGTGAAGGAATGCCGCTCGGCTGCAAAGTTACCCTTCGTGGTGACAGAATGTACGAATTCCTCGATCGTCTGATCAACATCGCTCTTCCACGCGTACGTGACTTCCGTGGCATCAGCGACCAGAGCTTCGACGGCCGCGGAAACTATGCATTCGGCGTAAAAGAACAGCTGATTTTCCCGGAAGTCGACTATGAAAAGATCGACCGCATCCGTGGCATGGATATCATTGTAGTAACAACGGCTAAGACCGATGAAGAAGCACGTGAACTTCTCCGTCAGTTCGGCATGCCGTTCAAGAAATAACCAGGAGGACAACATGGCAAAGAAGTCTATGCTGGAACGCGAGAAGAAAAGAGAACTCGCAGTTCTTAAATACGCTGAAAAGCGTCAGGCTCTGAAAGAAGCCGGCGACTGGGAAGCTCTTTCCAAGCTCCCGCGCAACGCTTCCCCAACACGCCTGCACAACCGTTGCAAACTGACTGGCCGTCCCCACGGCTTCATGCGTAAATTCGGAATCTGCCGTAACCAGTTCCGTGATTTGGCTTACCGCGGAGAAATTCCGGGTATTAAAAAAGCCAGCTGGTAAGATTTCGGGAGGAGGATAAATAATGGTAACAACCGATCCGATTGCGGATATGCTTACCCGTATTCGTAATGCGAACGATGCATATCATGATAAAGTAGATATGCCTGCTTCTAAAATGAAGGCTGCTGTGCTGGCTATTTTAAAAGACGAAGGCTTTGTAAAAAGCGTTGAACAGATCGAAGTCGAAGGACATCCGGAACTGCGCGTAGCTCTGAAATACGGCGCAAACCGTGAAAAGGTCATCAAAGGTCTGAAGAGAATTTCCAAACCGGGTCTGCGCGTATATGCAGGCAAAGATGAACTGCCGAAGGTACTCGGCGGACTTGGTATCGCTATTATTTCCACATCCAAGGGCGTTATGACCGACAAAGCAGCTCGTAAAGCTGGTCTTGGCGGCGAAGTTCTTGCGTTTGTCTGGTAATCGTTGGAGGTAAAATATGTCCAGAATTGGCAGAAAACCGATTACGGTACCGGCAGGTGTGGAAGTCAAGATTGACGGCCATACAGTCACCGTAAAAGGTCCGAAAGGCACACTCACCCGTACACTGAATGAAGAGATCGGAGTTCAGATGGAAGGCAACGAGATCCTCGTTACCCGTCCGAATGATGATATCAAAAACCGTTCCCTGCACGGACTCAACCGTACCCTCATCCATAACATGGTAGTAGGCGTTACGGAAGGTTTTGAAAAGAAGCTCGAAATCCAGGGCGTCGGCTACAATGCACAGATGCAGGGCAAGAACCTGAAACTGGCTCTCGGCTTCTCCCATCCGGTTATCGTAACTCCACCGGAAGGCATCACCATTTCCACCCCGTCTTCTGTTGTTATCGTGGTATCTGGCTGCGATAAGGAAAAGGTTGGACAGATCGCTGCAGAAATCCGCGCTTGGCGCCAGCCTGAACCTTACAAAGGCAAAGGTATCCGTTACTCCGGTGAATACGTACGCCGTAAGGCTGGTAAGACCGGCGCAACAAAGTAAGACAGGAGGTAAAGAACTATGCGTAAAAATGCAAGCAGAAATGCGGTCATTCGCCGTCATCTGCGTCTTCGTAAAAAAATCTCCGGTACTGCCGCTTGCCCGCGTCTCAATGTTTTCCGTTCCCTGGCTAACATCTACGCTCAGATCATCGATGATGAAGCTGGCGTAACGCTGGTATCCGCAAATACCTTAGACAAAGAAATTAAAGCTGAATTCCCATACGGCGGCAACGCAGAAGCTGCAAAAGCAGTCGGCGCGCTGGTAGCAAAGAGAGCTCTGGAAAAGGGCATCGAAAACGTCGTATTCGATCGCGGCGGCTACATCTATCATGGCAGAGTCCAGGCTCTGGCTGATGGCGCTCGCGAAGCTGGCTTGAAATTTTAAGGTAAAGGAGAAAACACATGCCAAGATTTGAAAAACAGGAATCCGACTTACAGGAAAACGTTGTTTTCATTAACCGCGTTGCTAAAGTCGTAAAAGGCGGCCGTCGTTTTTCCTTTGCTGCAGTTGTTGTAGTCGGCGATGGCAAAGGCAAAGTAGGCGCAGGCCTCGGCAAAGCTGCTGAAGTTCCGGAAGCTATCCGTAAAGGCGTCGAAGATGCCAAGAAGAATATGATCACCGTTGCTCTCAAAAACGGTACGATTCCTCATCCGATGCTCGGTATCTATGGTGCCGGCAAAGTCATCATGAAACCTGCTGCCGAAGGTACCGGCGTCAAAGCAGGCGGCCCGGTCAGAAGCGTACTCGCTATGGCAGGTATCCGCAACATCCTGACCAAGTCCCTGGGTTCCTCCAATCCGATCAACATGGTAAGAGCTACCATGGACGGTCTCGCTAAACTCGAAAATGTTGAAACTGTTGCAGCACTTCGTGGCAAGTCCGTAGACGAAATTTACAACTAAGGGGGCCCCACATGAAAGTTATCGTTACACTGAAAAAGAGCGTCATCGGCTCCAGACCGGAACATGTCGCTACCATCAAGGCTCTGGGACTCAAAAAGACCCACTCCTCTGTTGAAAAAGAACTTACCCCACAGATCAAGGGCATGATCCACTCTGTCCGTCATCTGGTTGACTGCAAAGAAGCAGAATAAATAAGAAGGAGGTGCACTAATGAAACTTCATGAACTGAAACCAGCTGAAGGTTCCACAAGAGTTCGTCGTCGTGTAGGCAGAGGTCTCGGCAGCGGCATGGGCAAGCAGTCCACCCGCGGTGCAAAAGGCCAGAACGCTAGAACCGGCGGCGGCGTACGTCCGGGATTTGAAGGCGGCCAGATGCCTCTGTACCGTCGTCTTCCAAAGCGCGGCTTCAAAAATATTTTCGCTAAAGAATACTCCGAAGTTAATGTTGAACAGCTGAACCGTTTCGAAGACAATGCTGTTGTTGATCCGGTCGCTCTCGTTGAAGCAGGTATTCTGAAGAACGTTCTCGATGGTGTACGTGTTCTGGGAAGCGGTGAACTCTCCAAAGCTCTTACCGTAAGAGCTCAGGGCTTCACAAAAGGCGCTCAGCAGAAAATCGAAGCAGCAGGTGGAAAAGTAGAGGTGATCTAATATGGGGTCTGTGATCGCAAACCTTTTTGCCAACAAAGAACTCAAAGATCGCATCCTCTTCACCTTCATGATGTT
Source organism: Dialister sp. (assembly GCA_003447275.1). Taxonomy (GTDB): domain Bacteria; phylum Bacillota; class Negativicutes; order Veillonellales; family Dialisteraceae; genus Dialister. The sequence goes on along the minus strand of DLZS01000017.1, from coordinate 24,065 downwards.
CGTCATCTTCCGACTGGGAGTCCATATCCCGGTACCGGGAGTTGACGCTTCTGTCATTGAAAGTCTGTTTACATCCGGAAACCTTTTCGGCTTCCTGGATCTCTTCTCGGGCGGTGCGCTCAGCAAATTCTCTATTTTTGCTATGAGTATCACCCCTTACATCAACTCTTCCATCATCATGCAGCTCCTGACGGCCGTCATTCCTACACTCGAAGAATGGAGAAAGGACGGACAGGAAGGCTTCAAGAAGATCCAGAAGGTCACAAGATACTTCACGATCTTCCTCGCAGCTGTACAGGCATTCGGCATGACCTATGCCCTGCGCATCAACAATGCCCTTGTCGATAACAGCTGGCTGTATTTTGTATTCGTTGTCGTCGTCCTCACCGCTGGCACCTGCCTCCTCATGTGGATCGGCGAAAAAATTACGGAACACGGGATCGGTAATGGTATTTCCCTCATCATCTTCTGTGGTATCGTAGCCCGCTTCCCGCAGGCTATCACCACGGTGATCGATTACTTGAAGGTCGGTACCATTTCTCCGTTCCAGCTGCTTCTGTTCCTTGTCATTGCTCTCGTCATGATCCTGATGGTCATCGAAGTCAATGAAGGGCAGCGCAGAATTCCTATCCAGTATGCAAAGCGTGTCATTGGACGCAGAATGTATGGCGGACACTCCACCTACCTGCCGCTCAAGGTGAATCAGGCCGGGGTCATTCCGATCATCTTCGCTTCCTCCATTCTCATGCTTCCCGTCACCCTTGCACAGTTCGTTCATATCGGCTGGGTACAGGCTGTCGGCAATTTCTTTGGATGGGGCACCTGGCCAAATACCATCTGCTACGGCTTCCTCATTTTTATCTTCACGTATTTCTATACCGCGATCTCTGTCAACATCAAAGATCTCGCTGATAACATGAAGAAGTATGGCGGCTTTATTCCGGGCATTCGTCCTGGCCAGCCGACCATGATGTATGTAGACAAGGTATTGTCCAGAATCACCCTGACCGGGGCTGTATTCCTTGCCTTTGTGGCGATCCTTCCGAATTTCATCGGAAACATCACAGGCATCCAGGGTGTGTACTTCGGCGGCACCTCCCTTCTCATTATCGTCGGCGTAGCCCTCGATACCATGAGACAGGCACAGTCCTATATGGTCACAAGAAACTATCAGGGCTTTATCAAATAAAGCCTTTTTCCTAAAGGAGTAAGGGATATGTATATCTTATTGATGGGACCTCCAGGTGCAGGCAAAGGCACTCAGGCAGAAAGACTCATTCGCGATTACGGCATCCCCCAGATTTCCACCGGCGACATGTTCCGTGCAGCCGTGAAATCAGGAACTGCTCTTGGTAAGGAAGCAAAAAGCTACATGGACAAGGGCGACCTTGTACCGGACAGCGTAACTGTTGGTATCGTCAAGGAAAGACTCGCTCAGGAAGACTGCCAGAAGGGCTGGATTCTTGACGGCTTCCCGCGTACCACGGCACAGGCATCTGCACTCGATGCCATTCTCCATGAACTCGGAATCCAGCTCACCGCCGTCATCGGCATCAAAGCCAACAGAGATGACCTGGTAAAGAGAGTCAGCGGCAGACTGGTGTGCAGAAAATGCGGTGCTTCCTTCCATAAACTTTTCCGTCAGCCAAAGGTCGAAGGCGTATGCGACAACTGCGGCGGCGAACTGTATCAGCGTGCTGATGACAATGAGAAGACAGTGGGAGAAAGACTCAATGTCTATGACAAGTCCACAAAACCACTGATCGACTACTACAAGGTCAGCGGCCGCTACTATGAAATCAACGGAGATCAGAGCATGGATGAGGTATATGCCGACATCCAGGATGCTTTGAAGAAGGCTTCCAAATGATCACCGTTTATACACCTGAAGAGGTAGAGAAAATTTCCGCAGCTGGGAGACTGACTGCGGATACTCTCTCTATGCTTGAAAAAGCCGTAAAGCCGGGGATGAGTACCTATGAACTCGATGAACTGGCTGAAAAATTTATCCGAGACAGAGGCGGGATCCCGGCCTGCAAAGGCTATGAAGGCTTCCCTGCCACCATCTGTGCCTCTGTTAACGATACTGTTGTCCACGGAATCCCTTCGAGAAGAAAAATTCTTAAAAAAGGTGATATCATTTCTATTGATCTTGTGGTACAATTAAATGGTTACATGGGTGACTCCTGTATCACTGTTCCGGTAGGACATACAAACAAGAAAAACCTCCAGCTGATTTCCGCCACCGAAGGTGCACTCTTTGCTGGCATCAAGCAGGCCGTAATAGGCAATACCGTAGGCGACATCGGTCACGCTGTCGAAAGCTACGTGAAGCCCTATGGCTATGGAGTACTTCGTGAATATGTAGGTCACGGCATCGGAATCGGTATGCATGAAGATCCGGAAGTTCCAAACTACGGTACACCAGGACATGGACCACGTCTGGAAGAAGGCATGTGCATCTGTATTGAACCCATGATCACCATGGGCAGTCCGGACATTATCTCCCTTCGTGATGGATGGGGCGTCGTGACAGCAGACGGTAAACCGTCGGCTCATATCGAACACACCATTACCATTACCAAAGATGGTCCAAAAATTCTGACGCTGCGCCATTGATTCCATTGTTACAGGCGGTCAGCATATGATAAGCCAAAGGAGGCTCTCATGAGCAAGGCAGACGTTATTGAAGTCGAAGGCAAAGTAGTAGAAAAACTTCCAAACGCCATGTTCCGTGTCAAATTGGAAAACGGCGGACATATTGTGCTGGCTACGATTTCCGGCAAAATGCGTATGAATTTCATCCGCATCCTGCCAGGAGATAAAGTAACAGTAGAATTGACGCCCTACGATTTAGAGCACGGCAGGATTACCTATCGTTACAAGTAAGCAAGGAGGAACCAAGATGAAGGTCAGACCGTCCGTCAAAAAGATGTGCGACAAGTGCAAGATCATCAAACGCAAAGGCCGTGTAATGGTCATTTGTGAAAATCCGAAACATAAGCAGAGACAAGGTTAATTAAAAGGAGGTTAAAGAGTAGATGGCACGTATAGCTGGTGTAGACTTACCAAGAGATAAGCGCGTTGAGATCGGCTTAACTTATATTTATGGAATTGGCCCCACTCTTTCCAAAGAAATTTTAAGCAAAGCAGGAATTGATGCTGACATCCGCGTCAGAGATCTGTCTGAAGATGATGTAGCAAAGATCCGCGGCGTACTCGCTGATTATAAAGTCGAAGGTGACCTTCGTAGAGAAGAATCCCTCAACATTAAACGTCTGGTAGAAATCGGTTCTTACAGAGGCAGACGTCATCGTGCAGGACTCCCGACCCGTGGACAGCGCACAAAGACTAATGCTCGTACCCGTAAAGGTCCGAAGAAGACCATCGCAGGCAAAAAGACTGCGACTAAGAAATAATGTTGAAGGAGGGATAACATGGCTACGGTAAAAAGCAAAGCTAAAAGAAAAGAAAGAAAACATGTAGAATCCGGTGCAGCTCATATTCGTTCTACTTTCAACAACACGATCGTAACGATTACTGATTCCAACGGCAATACCATCGCTTGGGCATCCGCTGGCGGACTCGGATTCAAAGGCTCTCGCAAGAGCACACCATTCGCAGCACAGATGGCAGCTGAACAGGCTGCTAAGGTTGCAATCGATCAGGGAATGCGTTCCGCTGACGTTTTCGTCAAAGGACCGGGCGCAGGCCGTGAAGCTGCTATTCGTGCACTGCAGGCAGCAGGCATCGAAGTCAGCAGCATTAAGGACGTCACCCCAATTCCGCACAATGGCTGCCGTCCTCCGAAACGCAGAAGAGTATAAGGATTACCCCTTTGCGTATCATTTTGGCGCTGCAAGGCGCAGAAGGAGGACTTTCGGATGATCGAAAATACAAGCTTCACAATTAAGACTGTGGAACTCAGCGATGATAAGCGTCATGGCAAGTTCGAGTGTGAACCGCTCGAAAGAGGCTATGGCATTACTCTGGGAAACAGTTTAAGACGCGTGTTGCTTTCATCTTTAGACGGTGTGGCTATTACGTCTATCAAAATCGACGGCGTGCTTCATGAATTTTCCACTATCAACGGCGTCAAAGAAGATGTAACCGATATGATCCTGAACCTGAAGAAGATCCGCTTCATCGCACACGAAGAAGCCGTCTTCCCGATGACAGTTCGTATCGATATCACTGAAGAAGGTATTTTCCATGCTGGCGACATGAAGTTACCGGCAGAAATTGATGTTCTCAACAAGGATCTCGTCATTTGCACACTGGATTCCGATGCTCATCTGGGCATGGAAATGACCATCAATCGTGGACATGGCTATGTTCCTTTCACCAAGAACAAAAGAGAGGAAGACGTCATCGGCGTCATTCCGATCGACTCCATTTATTCTCCTGTCATTAAATGCAACTACAACGTCAGCGATACTCGCGTAGGAAATGAAATGGACTACGACAAGCTGACTCTTGAACTGGATACGGATGGATCTGTCAATGCAGACGATGCTGTCGCAACGGCTGCCGACATCCTGATCAGCTGCTTCACGAATTTCCTGAACATCGGAGACGCACAGGACAATAGAGTCCCGGCTGTTTCTGATGAAGCACAGGACACTGATGTCAGCGTAGAGGGAAGCGAGATCGATAAGATCCGCGAGCTCCCGATCGATGATCTTGAACTGTCCGTTCGTGCATTCAATTGCCTGAAGAGAGCCGAGATCAATACCATCGGCGAACTGATGGATAAGACAGAAGATGAATTGACTCGTGTACGCAACCTTGGTAAAAAATCGGTAGATGAAATTAAAGAAAAACTGACAAACTTCAAAGGCCTCGGAATTGGTCTGAAGGATGGAAACGCCAAGGATTGATAGTTTTATAGGAGGAAAGAAATGGCACGTAGTAGACTCAGAAGAATCAGCGGTGCTCGCAAGGCTCTGCTGCGCAGTCTCGTAACTTCTCTTTTCCAGTATGGCCGCATCACCACCACGGAAGCTAAGGCCAAAGAACTTCGCCACGTCGCAGACAAGATGATCACCCTCGCTAAGAGAGGCGATCTGCATGCTCGTCGTCAGGCTGAAGCTTACATCATGGATAAAGCTGTTACAAAGAAACTGTTTGACGAAATCGCTAAGAATTATACCGAACGCAATGGCGGCTATACCCGCATTGTCAAGGTAGAAGCTCGTCTCGGCGACAACGCTCCTCAGGTCATCATTGCCCTGGTGGACTAATACGAAATGAAAAAGAGGCTGCTCTCCGGAGCGGCTTCTTTTTTATTTCTTTCCTGCCGGCAAGAAGGTATAATAGGTAGAGTGAAAATTTTTAGAAAACAGGTGAGGGCTATGGCAATGAATTTTGATATTCCGGATATCTCTGAGACTGCGGGTAAGGCCGTAACAGGGGGAAAGAAGAGAAAGACGAGAAAGATCGGCGCACTCCGTCTCGGAGACTCGCTTAGGATGATCGCAAATCACTTCACATGCACCGAGGAGAGTCGGGACGAAGACAAGAATATTGAGTTCTATTCTCTCTCGGACGGAGAAGAGAAGGCATCCTTCTACGGGGAAGAGATCTCCCTCACGGGCGTCTGCATTTACCGTAAGAAGACCGCAGCGATCTACGCAGAGCTGCGGGCGGAGAAGAGAGCGGCGCTGATAGAGGCACTCACGAAGGAAGCGGGCGAAGCGCAGGCATCAAGCGCGATGGATATTTTCGCAGATACCGTGACCTCGATCTTTGTGACACGCCCGGCGAAGGGCGACAAGAGCTTCACGATCGCTCTCATGGACAGCGAGGCCGCGAAAGCGCTTTCTGATCAGGCGGCTGTCGAAGCAGAAGAAAAGAAACAGGCAAAGGGACCTTTGGGACGCCTGTTTTCCATCTTCTTTGATCCCGTGGGCCGTATCAGCCGCAGATCCTATATCCCCAAGATGCTGACCGTCGGCATTCCGGCTGCCTTCATGTTCGCCTTCACCTGCTTCAAGCCTGAGCTTTTTGTGGGAGATGCGAATGCATACATCATGACGTTTCTGATCCTGGGGACGCTCTGCTTCATTTCTCTGATCAGCCTTGCGATGCGGCGTATGTCGGACTTGGGGCTTTCTCATATCTATTACTGGATCTTTTTCGCGATCCTCTTTGCTATCAATCAGCTCGGAGGAGAGTACCTGGGCTCGCAGCTCACAGCCACACGGACGATCGCGGTGATCTTCATGGCAGCGGTCATTCTGCTTTCTTTCTTCCCGGGGCAGAATAAGAAAAATAAATATGGTCCGGTTACGAAGGACTAGGGAAACGCTGATTCAATCGCAGAGTCAGATTCTACAAGAATTTTTATACATAGCTTCGTCATAGCCTTCCTTAAATAGCTCACTATTCGCGTCAGGTTATTCCTAGCCATGCATAAAAATTCAAGAGTAAA
>DLZS01000017.1:4618-17403 GCA_003447275.1 Dialister sp. | reverse complement strand
CAAGAGTAAAATCTGACAACGATTGAATCAGTGTTTCCCTAGGGATAAAAAGAGGTCATCTTTGATGAAGTCAAAAATGACCTCTTTTTTTATGGGAAGTCATGCAGGTCTTGCTTATTTGCCTCCAATACAAATGAAAGAAAGTGAACAATAAAGCACATAAATTACAAATTGTCCATTGAATCAGCTCTCATACAAACATTATAATCAAGAAAGCAGAAAGAAAAGAGGCAGATTTGATGGAACAACCGAGAGTGATATATCAGCCATTCAAACGGTTAAAAATGGCTTTGAGGTCGAAGAAACGAAAACGCAGCAGCATTACCATGGGGGTCGTGACAACGATACTGGCCTCGCTCTCCTTCACCGTCATGTCAGCCTGTGCCAAGTGGCTACCGGAGATGCCATCAGGAGAGATGACGCTCTTTCGCGGGATCGTAGGACTTTTCTTTATTCCTCTCCTCTGCCTGCAGACGAAGGAGCATTTCTTTTCAGGGAAGCATAAGTGCATGTTATGCCTTCGAGGGCTTTTTGGCAGCATTGCACTCTTTTTTTATTTTTTGTCTATAGAAGGGCTGACGCTGGGGGATTCACAAATCCTCTCACAGCTCGCTGCCTTCTTTATGTGTCTCCTGTCTCCGATTTTTTTGAAAGAAAAACTACCCCGTCAAGCGATTCCTGGGATGCTTTCCATTGCGATCGGGACCCTTTGCGTGGTGCAGATCTGGAATTTCAATGCATTTAATATGTATACGCTTTTTGGAATCGGCGGCGGCTTTTTTTCTGCAGCTGCTTACGTGGTGATCAGCTGTCTTGCAGAAAAAGGATTTCGCTCAAATACAGAAATTGTTTTTTATTTTCAGATTTTCAGCATTCTTGTCGGGCTGTCGATTTCCGGGAATGAGTCATGGATCTTGCCGCAGGGGAGAGACTGGTTCTTTGTCATTGGGCTGGGGCTTTTTGCCTTATCGGCGCAGATGTTTATGACATGGGCGTTTCAGCATGTCAATTCGCTGGTCGTTTCTTTTTTGATGTATAGTGAAATCTTGTTTCATGTCATTTTTGGCTGGGCTTTTTGGGATGAAATCATGGCGCCTGCATCATGGTTGGGCGGTGTACTCATTGTTGCCGGTTCGATCATGCTGATGGTCTTCAAGCCGAAGGGAATCGACCAGGATACACATCATCGCAGCCGGCAGAAGCAGGAGGCGGGGGATGCGGTCTGAGAGAGTGTGGGTTTCGTTAGGAAATGGGAGGGCAACTACCACTATGGCTATACGGATGCCGATGCTTTCACTATCGCAGGCCAGGCCATTCTGCAGAAACGGGCTATCTTTGAAATTATCAAAGGTAGCCCGTTTCTGCAGAAAAAAACTCCTGCAACTGCAGGAGTGTGATGGTTGGAGGCGGTGCCCGGAGTTGAACACGGGGATAAGGGGCTTGCAGGCCCCACGCCTTAGCGCTTGGCTACACCGCCATAGATGATGTTTCATAGTATATCGCATTTTTTCGAAAAAGTAAAGGGCAAGGCACGTTGAAGGCGGAGAATGCGGGCGAAGGGGCAGCTCATGCATGCCGGCAGATCCAGAAGTCGTACAGACCGGGGATGGGAAGCTCGTTGATCTTATTCGACTTTTTGAGGGCGACAAGGCAGGGGTCCAGGCTCTTGTCCTGCGTGATCAGGATCACATGGTCCCGCTGCAGGAGGTCTTCTTCTGCAATGAACGGCATGACGTTCTTCGCATTCCAAGAGAGGGTGCCGGGTCGCATGGCTTCGATCTTGAGAGCAGGCTCGGCGCGGTAGATCGTTTGACCGCTGTAGAAGACTGTGGAGGTGCGATAGTCATGCAGGAAGGCGATGGTCTTGCCTGTGGTGTCCATCCGGGCGAGAGCCTGCCCGGCTTCCTTCCCGGAGCGATGAAGCATGATGCCGGGGGCGATGGAAAGGGTAAGGAGCGTGTAGATGGCGATGGCTGCGCAGCCGATCCTTTCAAAGCGCCATGTGAGGTCTTGGTAGAGAATGGCGGTCAGTATCGCAAGGGCGAAGAGGCCCGGGAATGTGTAGGTGGTGTACTTGGTGGCAATGAGTGTAAAGAAAAGATTGACGACGACGAAATAGATCAGGAGCAGCTGCGTCACATTCGATGCGCTCCTGAAGTCCAGCGCACCGGATCTCCATTTTTTCGTGAGACTATAGGGGATCGAGAAGCTCCAGGGGGCAAAGCCGAGGAAGTAAATGATGAGGTAGAAATACCATTTGTTTTTGCTCGGATGCTCCGGGACGGTAGCGCGAAGGAAATTGTGGACACCGAGGAAATTCAGTAGAAAATCAGAGCCGTGGAGGTAGCACATGGTGCCGTACCATGCGCCGGTGATCACGGCGAAGAGGGTGAAGCCGGAGAAGAGATGGACGTGCTTCATTTCTTTGAGGTCTTTGTTATAGGCGAGGAAGAGCAGGGCGGCAAGACCGGGGAGGAGAAGACCGATGGGCCCCTTGGTGAGGACGGCAAAGGCGGCGGCTATGTAGCAGAGGTAGTAGTATCTTCTGTTTTCGGCATAGCCCAGGTAGAAGAAGGCGATCGCCATGCTCATGAAGAGGAAGAGTGTCGTATCAGTGATGATGGCTTTTGAAAGGAGCCAGCATTCGACAGAGGTACCCAGGATGATGGCAGAGAGCCAGCCGATCTTTTCGCTGTAGACATGGCGGGCAAACCAGTACGTGAAGAGGATGGAGGCACTGCCGAGAAGGGCGGCGGGCAGGCGGGATGCCATTTCATTGAAACCAAAGAGCGTGTAGGAAAGCGCCAGCTCCCAGTAGTAAAAGATCGGTTTGTCGTACCAGTAGTGCCCGTAGATCTGTGGAGAGATCCAGTCTCCCGAGAGCACCATTTCCTTGGCGGTGAGAGCGTAGTTCGACTCAGCGGTGTCGGTGACGGGAAGGAGCTGGTTGCCGATGAGATAGAGAAAGAGGGAAATAAAAAGAAGCGTGAGGTAGGGGTACTTGCGAAGCGTGGTATACATAGGGCCTCCTTCAAAATAGGGAATATCTATGACTATAGCTTACTTGGGAGGCTTTACAAAAATGGTTGGAATGCTTAAAGGAAAGATAAACTGTGGAAATGCCGGTTGCCAGATGAGATGGGATTGCTTATGATGGAAAGGAAATCGTTTCAGGTTTATGGTGCCATCATCACATAAAGGCACTGCGGAGAAGGAAGCGCATCGCAACATGCAGCCCCTCTTGGCGGGAAAGCAGACCATCAGCTCCAACGGGGGCTTGGGGCGCACTCATCACCAAATCCGGAGATCCTGAGACTCGAAGGAGTTCCTATGACGATCAAGAGAAGTCTTATCCTATCGCACGTCTCGATGTGCATTCTGCCATTTTTGATGACGTTCTTTGTACTCGTGTCCTCTTTTTCCGGACTGTACCTGTACGCGAAGAGCGGGAATCATGTGATGGCGGAGAGTGGTTTCCAGTTTCAGGCCATGAGCCAGGTGGTCAGGGCCTTGATCTTTCATCATATCCGCCACTCGAAGGAGGGGCTCGAGGATCACTGGGTACTGGATATCCTGGATCCGATCCAGTCGTATGTGGTGCTCTACCGGGATGGGGAAGTCACTCTGCAGTATGGGAATGATAGGTATCAGCAGATGGTAGAGGACCTCAAGCAGCAGAAGGTGCAGCAGGAGCTGGATGAGGGAGAGGTCAATGGAACGTACAGCGAAACGCGGATGGGGCAGTATTCTTTTATGGAGCGTAACAGGATCGCCGGACATGTGTATCATCTCTACATGCTCTCGCACAAGCCGGTGAACCGAAGTGATGCGGCGATCGAGGCGGCCTTTCGTGCGAGCAATCGCTTCATCGTGATCTCGCTGGTGATTTTTATCGGTCTGGTCTCCTATGGGCTGTCGCGATTCATCGTCCGGCGGATTCTGGTGCCTTTGCAGGAGCTGGAGCGAGGGGCCCACGAGGTGCAGCAGGGAAATCTTTCCGTCCGTCTGTCCCATGAGGGGAAGGATGAATTTACACCGGCGCTGTCGGCGTTCAATCTGATGACGGAGAAGCTCTCTGCGTCGCTTCGGGAGAGGGAAGAGGATGAGGCGCGAAGGAAGGAACTCATCGCCAGCATCTCGCATGATATCCGTACGCCGCTGACGGCGATCCGCGCCTATATAGAAGGGCTTCTCGACCATGTGGCAGATACGCCGGAAAAGGAGGAGCATTATCTGCGCGTGATCGAGAAGAAATCGGAGGTCTTGGGACGTCTGATCGATCAGCTGCAGCTTTTGACGAAAATGGATCTGGGGGAGAAGGCGCTGACGCTTGTACCGCTTGACCTTTCGAGGCTGGTTACGAATTTCATTGATGAGAATCGGCTCCTCTGGGAAAAGCAGGGGGCAGATTTCCGGATCGAAAGTAAAGGGGCGCACAGAATGGTGGGGAATACGCTCCTCGTGGAGCGCATCTTGGAGAATCTCATCACGAACAGTATTCGGTATAAAAAAGAAGAGACGGTGCGGATCACTGTGACGGTGGAGGCGGTCGCTCACGAGATCCATCTCTCGATCGCTGATAATGGGAGCGGCGTACCGGAGGAGGCGCTAGCTCGTCTCACGGAGGCCTTTTATCGGACGGATCTGGCGAGAAGCCATACGGATAAAGGGAGCGGGCTGGGGCTTGCCATCGTCAAGCGGGCGGTCACACTCATGCATGGCACGCTGTCAGTGGCCAATCGAACGCCGCACGGACTTCTGGTTCAGATTTCTTTTCCGAAGGAGGAAAGGTCATGACACGTATATTGATCATCGAAGATGATGAAGACATTGCTTTTATCGAGAAGGATTATCTGGAAGTCAGCGGATATCAGGTGACGGTGGAAATCAATGGGATAAAGGGGCTGACGGAAGCACTGACCGGCGAGTATGATCTGATCCTTCTGGATGTCATGCTGCCGGGCATGGACGGTTTTCAGATCTGTCGAAAGCTCCGCAATAAGCTTGACATCCCGATCATGATGGTGACGGCAAAGCGGACGGAGATCGACCAGATCCGGGGGCTGGGCTTTGGTGCGGATGACTATATCGAGAAGCCCTTCTCTCCCGGCGTGCTGGTCGCGAAAGTGAAGTCGCAGCTCTCGCAGTATGAACGGCTGAAGGGAAAGCCGAAGGCAGGACAGCGCGTCACGCTGGGGGATATCTCGCTCGAGGCGGATACGCACCGCGTCTTCGTGCGTGGCGAGGAAAAGATGCTGCCGAATAAGGAATTCAAGCTGCTCGAATATCTCATGCTCCATCCGGATGTGGTGTACAGCCGGGAAACTCTCTATACGCGCATCTGGGGGATGGATTCACTCGGCAATACGGCTACGGTCCCTGTCCACATCAATCGCATCCGCGAAGCGGTGGAAGAAGATCCGGCGCATCCGAAGCACATCCTGACCATCTGGGGTGTCGGGTATAAGTTCGTGCCGTGAGGGAATTTCCCGCCTTTTGGCGGCTCTCAGGGCTGGGACATCAAAAAAGGCTATGACCATCGAAGTACGATGGCATAGCCTTTTTTGCTTGCTTTATCGCTCATCATCCGATCGGGAAGAGGATACGCGCCAGGTAGATGACGCTGGTCATGGTGATGCAGGAGAGAAAGGTACTCATCATGACCAGCTCGGTCGCAAAGTCTTCGCAGTTGTGAAATTCGACGGCATAGAGGACGGAGTTTACGGGGGCGGGGACAGAAGACATGATGAGGATGGTCTGATTGATGACCGGAGAGAAATGGATACCGATGAGGGCGCAGACTTGGATCATAAAGTAACCGCAGATGGGGCCGACGACGAGGCGGATGAAGCAGCCGATCCAGGCATCGAGGTCGCCGAAGGAAAGGGCGCTTCTGTGGATCTGCATGCCGAGGGCGATCATGACGATGGCGACCAGTGCATTCGCACAATTTTCAAAGACCGGCCATAGGAAGAGCTGTGTCATGTCAAACCCTGAAAATTTGATAGCAAAGACCGTGACCAGTGTATAGATGACAGGCATATGGAAGACGACGGAGAGCGCGTCTCGCGGTGTCAGCTTCCCTTTGCCTGCCTGATAGAGTCCCAGGGTATTGAGGGACATATTCATCTGTACGAGCATGATGGTCGCGCAGGCGCTGGCCTCTGCGAGATAGGGCGCCTCTCCATCGATGAGGTAGGGCGCGTTGCCGAAGACCAGAGCGATGAGTGCGATGCCGATGTTTCCGTTATTGGAGAACATGGTGCCGTTTTTCAGGGCTTCCGTCTTGGAGGCGCTCATGCCCCGCATTTTCCCTGCCAGCCAGGCGATGAATCCGATGAGGAACATCTGCACAAAAGACATGAGGAAGACATTCAGCATCGTGAGGTCGATTTTTGCTACATAGATGCTATAGAAGATAAAGCTCGGGAGGACGATGTAGAATGTGAGCTTCGTGAGGGATGTGACATTGAGCGTGAAGCGGCGGTCCAGGAAATAGCCGATGGCTACGAAGACCAGAAGTGGAAGGATATTATCAGAAATGATTTGTAAAAATGCCATGACGCTGCCTCCTTACAGATGAACCGGGAAAAGCATCCCTGCGAGGTAAATGACAAGCGGCAGGGTGAAGACGCTGGCCAGGATACTTAGGATGACTGCCTGTGTCAGGAGCGCTGGATGTTCTCTATACTCTGCGCCGTAGAGCACCAGCATGATGGAGGAGGGGATCGCAGCGTAAATGAGAAAGACTTGGGAAGCGATCGGTGAGAATGTGCCGAAAAGGGAGATCAGAAGCAACGCGAGGAGCGGCGAAAGGATGAGCTTTAACGTCGCAGCGGCGGTCATGAATCCATTGAGACGCACCCGATGCGTGCGGTGAAGCTGTACGCCGATGGTGATGGTGACAAGCACGATGAAGGCGCCGGTGAAGTGGTGCAGCACCGGATAGACGAAGGTGCCTTCGAGAGAGAAGCCGCTCACACGGATCAGGACTGCGAGCATGGCGGCATAGAGAACAGGCGCTTTGAAGACCATCAGAAAGAGGTTTTTGAGATTTTCCTGCTTTCTTCGGATCAGTGCGGCGCCCCATGTATTCGCGGCGATATTCATGAGGATCATGAGCAGAGCCATGTTCCCCATGGCTTCATCCAGGCAGGGCGTTTCTCCGCCAGAGGCGAAGGGCGCGTGGCTGAAGACGAGGACCACCAGCGCGGCACCGAGGTGGCCGGCATTGGAAAAGGTGGAGACCGCCGAAAAGTCGGACCGCTTGGTCGGATTTCCTGTAAAGAAATGGGAAATCCCCTGAGAGATCACGTAGGAAAGCGCGAGCAGAATGAGTCCCGCTGGGAGCAGCGCCAGATCAGCAGGCGTCGGTTGGTATTTATACATGCTGAAAAACACGAAGCACGGAAGCACTACATAGATGGTGAGTTTCGTGTACGTGGAGATATCGAGCTTGAATTTACTGTCCAGAAACCAGCCGCAGCCGATGAAGACAAAGAGGGGGAATATATCATTCCATAAGATTTCTAAAAGTACCATGTTTATCCGTCCTTACCCAATGGATTGTTGCCCTGTTTTTATATGCATCTACTTAGTATACAACGGACGCCTTGCAGAGAAAAGGGGCGGTGAAAGGCGCCTGCGCTTTTTAGGATCTCTTCTTTTTAGAGAGGGGCAAAGGGGAAAATCGACCAAATCAAAAGGCCACGGAAAGATTTCGTAGCCTTTGGATGGCGATATGGATGTGTCACGTGGGATCAGGGAGAGAGTCTGCTGTCTGCGCGGCCTGGAAATGAGGGCTTTCGCCCTCCGGAGAGGTGGCCGGCAGCGGAATCCCCTTTCGCGGTTCCCTCCCTTTTAGGGAAGGAGCCTTTCCTTCTGGAGAAATCGGTATGGGAAATGTCTCCGGAAAGTTTTTGCTGCTGGTATATAAACAATGCCCGAGGCGCAGGCAGTGTTGGATCACCATTTTTTGAAATCAAAGGGGAGTTTCACAAGATGGCAGACGCAGTCCGCGCGGTACATTCTTTTGGCAGTCAGGTAGCCGAAGAGACTGTTTTCTTCAGAGAGTTTTGTAAGACCGGCAAGGACTTCTTTATTGATATTCTTTTTCATAAGACATTCCTTCTTTCTATAAATCACTATTTCTCGGGGGTAGCTCTTGTTCCCTCGTTCTGCACATAGTATAATGCGAGCAAAGAACCATGTCTAACTGTTTTATACGGTAGAGATCACAAAAGATATTTGTGGTAGAAGGAGGCTAAATGAACTTTCAATCCTTGAATTATTTCATTATGCTGGCGCGGGAGAAGAACTTCACCCGTGCGGCGGAAAAGCTGCATCTGACGCAGCAGACTCTCTCCGCGAACGTGGCCGCCCTTGAAAAAGAGTGGGGCATGAAATTTCTCATCCGCCACGTGCCGCTCGAGCTCACCGATGCGGGCAAAGTCTTCTATGCCTATGCCCTGCAGTTCACCCGCGGGGAGGAAGCCCTCTCCCGTACGCTGAAGGACATCGCAAATGAAGAAGCCGGCAATCTCACCATCGGGGTCGGCTTCGTCCGTGAACGGGACCTGCTGCCGACGCTTATCGCCGCTTTTCGGGAGAAACATCCCAAAGTCACCTTTGACCTGGTGGAAGGGAGCAACGAAGGCCTCACGAAACAGCTGCAGGAAGGAGACATCGATCTCGCCATCGCCCATTTCACGGAGGCACCGCCCGGCATCGATGTGAAGACCATCTATCAGGAAGAGATCAGCTTTCTCGTGTCCAGAAAACTGCTCAAAGAAACCACAGGCATGACCGAGGCAGACATCCGAGAATTGGAAGACGCGCGGCTATCGGATATGAGCCGGCTGGCTTCCTGCCCTTTCATCACCACGAATCCCCACAATATCGCGGGCGCTGTCGAAGCCCGATACCTCGCCGCGGCACCCTTCACGCCGCAGATCGTTGTCCGTTCGGATAACATGGGTACGTTGATCGATCTCTGTCTCTTAGGCGTGGGCGCTTTGTTTGCGCCGAAGAATCTGCTGCATCACACACTGCTCGATACCCGAAAAGCGGACATGGTGCATATTCCCCTGCCTGAGACGGCGTATTGCATTTCTTTCGGCTGCCGCATGAAAAGCCCGACATGGAGCATCCGCGACAAGTTCATGGACTTCACCATCGAGTCGCTTCGGGATGTGATCGGGGGAGCGGCTGCGCCTAAGTGAGCAGGGAGCCGGCTTGTTTTGCTCAGGGCAGATGGTGCCGTCAAAGGGTTGCTGAGAAACCCTTTGACGGAGGATCCCCAATCAAAAAGTGCTGTGAAAATGGAGTCCTATTTTCACAGCACTTTTTAGCATGGCGGGGTGTATTCTGCAATTCTTACTGTCGGATTCTTGTCAGATCACAATTTCTTCCAGTGGAATTTCCATTTTTCCCAGGTCGAGAGACCGGACAGACAGCGAGCCCTTGTCTGCTTCACGATAGAGAGGATGATTTTCTTTTCCTCATTGGTGAGGGGCTTTCCGGAGAAGCGAGCGGCGACGAGGCGGGTCAGCATGGGGACAAAGTCAGCAAAGCGCGGATCTTTGGCATAGGCGGATTTTCTGTCTTCGTAGGAGCCGCGAGTCGGAAGGCCTGCCCAGTGGGAAAGGCGTTCCGTGTAGGTGATGAGGCCCTTGAAGTGGGCGTCATCCGAGAGTGCTTTGGCGAGGAGACGGGAGGCGGCTGTCATGCGGTAGAGCGGATAGACGGAAAGAAGTGCAAGCACGAGCAGGACGGTGAGAAGCATCGGGAGAAGCGGGCGGGAAACGGGGGCGTCCGGCGTCCTCGGCTGGGAGAGCGGGGGCTGTCCCTGCGGCTGCTGCTCTGGTTGCTGCTGCGGTTGCTGTTGTGGTCGCTGCGGCGCAGGCGGTTGCTGTTTCGGTGCTTCCTCACGTGCGTTTTTCTCGTCAGCCGGTTTGTCCGGCGCGCCCTGTTCATTTTTCTGCTTGTCAGGCGGGATGGGGAAGGGATTTTCCTCCCCTTCCCTGCCCGGGGTCATTTCACAGGGACGCCAGCCGAGGCCATCGACATAGACTTCGACCCAGGCGTGGGCGTGGTGATCACTGACGGAGAGGGCGTGGAGCCCTTCCTTCGTCAGGGGGGCGTTTTGGAGATCTTCCCTGTCGACGGAAAGACCGACCGCATAGCGGGCAGGGATTCCTGAGGCGCGGAGCAGCATGACGGCGGCTGAGGCAAAGGAGGTGCAGTAGCCCTTCCTGCTTTCGGTCAGGAAGTAGGAGATAAAGTCTTTGTCCGCAGGCGTTCTGCCCGGATTTTTCGTATAGGTGTAGTGATCCTCCAAGAAATGGCGGATGGCGTCGATGCGTGCTCGCTTCTCGGAAAGGCTTTGTGCGGGCTCGATCTTGCCCAGCGAGGCGATAGCGTCGCGCGTTTCTTCCGGAATGGTGAGGTAGTGCGCGTAGACGAAGCGGCGGTAACGCTTTTCCGCTTCAAGATAGGTCGTGTAGTAGGGGTCTTGGATGGATTCGCGGGCCATCATCGAGCGGAGCGCGCCGGCAGGGAACTCCCATACGTCGGTGCTGTAGGCCTTGCCCTCGCGGGAGATCGGCGAGCGGTCATACTGGAAGTAGGGACCGCCGAAGTCGGCATCATAGGGGAGGAGCAGGAAGCGGCTCTTTTCGTAGAGGGCAGCGAGGGTGAAGGGCTTCTTGAAGGCGGAAAGGTCATTCTCTTTGGTGTAGTTCAAGAGCTTTTGGGAGATCGATGGATTTCTGGCTGCGACCTCCATGAGCCAGGCCCCTTGGTCGTACCATTCGCCCTGGTTCTTGGCGAAGAGGGCTTCTGTCCCGTCGTAGGTGCTGTCTGGGAAGTCCTTCCAGCGGCTGTCTTCGTAGAGGCCGCCGGTCCAGCTTCGAATGTAGAGGTGCTTATCGCTTGCCGCTTCGATGTCTGCGATGACGCGGCCGGTATAGCGGATGCTGGCACTGCTGCCGAGGCGCTGATGTCCGGCGGCGCCCTTCATCATGCCCGTGTAGGCATTGCCGGCGTGGAAGATCGGGTCATAGGGGTCAGTCCAGCCGATGATCTTCTCCTGCATATGGGAGAAGATCGCCGGCTGTTCATACCGGCTTTCTGGGAGCGCGAGGAGAAGCCCTGCGCCCAGAAGCAGGGTCAGAGCGAGGGTGGGGATCTCCGGCATGCCGAGTCCGTGGTTTTTGAGAGAGGCAAAGACGGAAAGGCCGTAGGAGGCACAGCAAAGAATGGCGAGAGCGGGCGGGTTCACGCCGAAGTAGAAGCCGAAGAGAATGAGGAAAAAGAAAAGAAGCGCTGCCATGGCGCGGGCCGCTTTCGACCATGCGCCGGCCGTAAAGAAGAGGGAGAGAAGGCAGGCGAGCCACCCTTTGGCAAGAGCCGGGCTTGCGATGGCTTTCGCAAGCGGTGCAGTCATGTCAATGTCATATGGTTCTTTGAGCGTATCGACGAGAGGAATGAGTGCAGAGAGGAGGCTCGAAAGGAAGGTCTCTCTCACAAGGAGCGGGAGCGAGAGAAGGAGGAGGGCAAGGAGCGCAAGAAGCGGCAGTCGGTGCCTGCCGGGCAGTCTGGCAAGAGCGAAAGAAAGAAGAGGCGCAAGGAGCGCAGCGCAGATCGCATAGGGAAGCGCACCGCTACCGAAGTAGGAGAAGAGTGCATAAGAAGCACCGAAGGCACCGAGAGAAGAGAGGAGGCGTGTCATCATGCTTCACCTCCCAGCGCGCGGGCAATGGCGGCTTTTCCGGAAAGGGCAGCGCCCTTGGCATCACGCACGCACCAGATGGAGGGGTGCAGAACGGGCGAAATGGCAGGCGTAGGATTTCCTGTCAGGTAGCAGATCGGAATATACGGAGAGAGATGGCTCGTCTTCAGCGCGTCGCCGCCGCCCTCTCTCAGGAAGGTGGCGACAGCCTCTTCCCAGCCGGCCTTGTCTTTGACGGAGGTGATAATCTCCTCGCCATGGATCGTCATCCAGGCGAAACGGAAAGGCATACGCGTTGCCGTGAGAGCGAGGCCGCAGGAAAGGAGTGCATCGGCGAGAAGATCCCGCAGGGCATCATCCTCTTCATAGTCTGCCGCGAGGATAAGGCGCGCATCGTCTGCGGGCATGCGGTCACGGACATAGACATCCTCTGTGCGGGCCGTGACCTTCCAGTTGATGAGGCGGGGATTATCCCCCGGCTGGTAGGGCGTCGCGCCGAAGTATTCCACCTCTTCACTGCCGGAGAGGCGAAGGAGACTCTTCAGCGTATGTGCGTAGTCGCCCATCGGACGGGGCAGGACGAGGAGTGTCGTGGCTTTCGTGTCTTTATGGAAATGGAAAAATCCAAACGGGTCTTTCCAGGAAAGGCGGGGAGCGGGGAGCGTGATGCGTCCCGCATGCGCGGTGTCTACCCGGAAATAGAAGCGTGTCACATCCTTCTCTGTTTCATAGCTGTCGTATTCCTTCCCTGCCATCGTTGCCGTGAGCGAAGAGACAAGGGGGAGGAAGCGGCCTTTGGCGGTGAGGCATACTTCGGCGGCCGCTCCTCTCTGTGTGCGGTGCGGGGCAGAAAACGTCACCGATACCGATCGGCGCGCCGCATATCCCAGAGAAAGCGCAAGGAGCGGCACCAGAAGGAGCGTGGCGGCGAGCAGGAAGGCTGCGTATAAGTCGTAGAGGATCATCAAGAGAAGGGCGATGATGACAAGAAAGAGATAAGATAGATAGTTCATAAGATGTACACTGCTTTACAGGGTTCAGGGTTCAGGGTTCA
>DLZS01000017.1:0-4343 GCA_003447275.1 Dialister sp. | reverse complement strand
GGTTCAAGGTTCAGGGTTCAGGGAAATTAGGAATGAGGAATGAAGGTGGCGGCTTCGCCGCAAATATATATGGGGCGATACGAGAAAAATGTTGTCGCACCCCGTTCTGCATTCTGGCTTTCAAAATTCAAGGAAACGTGGAATGATGGTGCATCGCATAAAATATAAATGCGCGGAGGTTTGAAACTAGCGGTTTTCTCGTATCGCAAACCTAATCCCTAGCTACTAATCCCTAGTCACCAGTCACTAGTCACCAGTCACTCCTAATCCCCAATCCCCAATCCCTAATCCCTAGCTACTAGTCACTAGTCACTATTCCCCAGTCACCCGCTATTACACCAGCTCCGGCATGGGGACGGATTTCAAAATATCATCGAGCACGCTCGCTGCAGTCTTTCCGGCAAAGCGGGCATCGCCGGAAAGGGTGATACGGTGGGAGAGGGTGTAGGGGGCGACGGCGAGGACATCATCCGGGGTCGCGTAAGCTCTGCCCTCCATGAGGGCATGGGCGCGGGTCATGGCGGAAAGCGCCATCGTGCCGCGCGGAGAGATACCGAGCGAGATGTCATGGCTTTCTCTGGTAGCAGCAGCGATATCCACCATGTAGGCGAAGAGGCTGTCTTCGACGTGGATCTCTGCGGCTTGTTTTCTAAGGGTAAGAAGGTCATCGGGCGTGATGACGGCGCTAAGGGACAAGGCGGCGCTCCGGCGGCTGCCCTTCAGGATCTCGATCTCGTTCTCACGGGACGGATAGCCGACGGTGATGCGGATCATGAAGCGGTCGGTCTGCGACTCGGGGAGCTCCTGTGTGCCGGAGGAGCCGAAAGGATTCTGCGTCGCCATGACGATGAAAGGCTGCGGGACGGCGTAGGTCTTGCCGTCGACCGAGAGGCGCCCTTCCTGCATGACCTCAAGGAGCGCGGACTGTGTCTTCGGGGAGGCGCGGTTGATCTCATCGGCGAGGAAGAAATTCGTCATCGCGCTGCCGGCCACGTAGCGAAAGCTGCCGGAGGCTTTGTCATACATGGAAAATCCCGTGATATCCGAGGGCAGGACATCAGGGGTGAACTGCATACGCTTGTAGTCAAGCCCGAGCGTGCGGGTGAAGGCGACGGCCATGGTCGTCTTGCCCACACCGGGGATGTCATCGATCAGGATATGGCCGCCTGCCAAGATGGCGGTCAGTATACGGCGGAGCACATCGTCCTTGCCCAGGACGGCTTTGCCTGTCTCCGCGAGAATGGCGTCTATGGTTTCTTTGGTATTCATGAGGGCCTCCTTTATTTATACTCTACTATTATACAACGATTGGGGAAGGGGGCTGCGGCACATCCGTCTGAAGTCTGATTTCTGAAATCGAGCGGTGTAAGGAAGAGGGGGGGGGGAATCGTTTCCATAGTCACCAGTCACCTCACATACCTTCTTTTCACAAAACGGATAAACTCTTCGAGTCCATGAGGGAGAAAGATGCCCTTCTTCCAGAGGATGCCAAACTTGGTGCTGATTTCCGGCGTGACCGGTATGCGGACGAAACGCTCCTCATCGATGGGAATGGACGAGTAGAGAAAGGCACCGCAGCGGCCGCTTTCCAGATAGTTCATCATCGTCGTCAGCTGGCTGAGGTAGAGCTTCACGTGCGGCGTGAGGCCGAGGGCGCGGAAGGCGGCGGTGATGGTGAGTGTCTGTACCGAGTCCATGTGGAAGAGGAGCAGCGTTTCCTCAGAAAGGGCAGGCAGGCTGACGGATGTCAGATGCGAGAGGGGGTGATTTTTGGAAACGCAGTAGACATAGTGATCCTCTTTCATCGTATAGTAGTGGTACTGCTCCAGATTATATATATCGAGATTCCCCAAAAGGATGTCCAGTTTTTCCTCCTGTACGAGCTCGGCGGCGCGGTGGGAGGCGCATTCGGAGAGCTCGAGCGGGACAGGACATACCGCTTCGAAGGCATCAGAAAGTGCGGGAAGGAAGATGGTGGACAGGATCGGAGGAATGCCGACACGGGTGGGACGCACGGAGAGTGCGGCTTGACTGAATTCCTCCTGCATATTCCTCGCGCGCTGTAGGAGGTCATTGGCTCTTTCATAAAAAGCGGCGCCTTCCTCCGTCAGGTGGATGCGGTTCGGCGTGTGAAGGAAAAGGGAAATGTGGAACTCTTTCTCCAGCTCATGGATGGCGGTGGAAATCGTCGGCTGGGAAATGTAGAGGGCTTTCGCTGCGCGGACGATGCTGTGATAACGGCAGACGGCGCAGAAATAAGTGAGCTGCTGTAAGGTCATGGGGAGACTCCTTTGGGAAAATGGGGGGGAGCCCGTAGGGCGTAGCGCCCCTTTTGATTGTGGATGAAAGCTCTTCTCGAATGAGGAATGAAGGTGGCGGCTTCGCGCACCGGTTCAGCCTTCCCCTCAAGGGGAAGGTGCTCCGAAGGGGCGGATAGGCTACCTGCGGCATGAAAGACAGATGAGCAAAATGGAAAATGCGTCTGCAAACATAGTGACACTCACGTAAGCACCCGAGCACCGCTGGCGCGGTCCCCCTTCCTCATAAGGGGAATGCTGCCACCACAACCCTGAACCCATCAATCTGAACCCTGAACCTTCATTTCTTTTTAGTATAGTTTTTTCTGAAGCTAACTTCAATATTCCGAAATTTATTTTTATCTGACAGAGGACTATACTACAGACAGTCAAGGGGAGCGGTGAGAGCTTCCTGTAAAGTAAAAGGGTCAGCTGAGGCGAGAAAGGCTGGCAGCTGATCGAAGGAGGATCCAAATGAAAACTGGAGTAGAAAAACTGACCGATGTCATGGCTCATTTTCTGGGACATACCGCCATCCGTTTGCCGGATGATGTGATCGCGAAACTGGAAGAACTGCGCGACAAAGAGGACCATCCGCTTGCGAAGGTCATTTATCGCACGATGTTTAGAAATCAGAGGCTCGCCGAAGAGCTGCAGCGCCCGTCCTGTCAGGATACGGGTGTCCCGCAGTATTGGGTACGCTGCGGCACCGCATTTCCTTATATCAATGAACTGGAAGACCTGCTGCGCGAAGCCACCATTCAGGCGACCTTCGAGACGCCGCTTCGCCACAACTCAGTCCAGACTTTCGATGAATACAATACAGGCAAGAATGTCGGCAAGGGGACGCCGACGGTCTGGTGGGATATCATCCCCCATTCGGATCAGTGTGAAATCTATACCTACCTGTCCGGCGGCGGCTGCTCGCTTCCCGGCTGTGCGACCGTGCTGATGCCTGGCGAAGGCTATGAAGGTATTGTGAAATTTGTCATGGACCGCATGACTTCTTATGGCCTCAATGCCTGCCCGCCGCTCTTGATCGGTATCGGTGTCGGCACCTCTGTCGAGACAGCAGCGCTGAACTCCAAGAAAGCCCTCATGCGTCCGGTAGACAGCCACAGCGACAATCCAAGAGCTGCCAAGATGGAGAAGCTCTTAGAAGATGGCATCAATGCACTCGGCCTTGGACCGCAGGGCATGGGCGGGCACTACTCTGTCATGGGTGTCCATATCGAGAATACGGCACGCCATCCATCCGTCATCGGCTGTGCGCTGAATGTAGGCTGCTGGAGCCATCGCCGCGGTCATATCATTTTCGATAAAGACCTGAACTTTACCACCGATACCCATAGCCATTTCGTATATGAAGAGAAATAAGGAAGGGAGACTATCATGGCTGTCATCGTGAAAGAAGATAAAAAAATCCTGGTTACTCCGATTTCCAGAGAAGATCTGAAAGATATTCATATCGGAGACATTGTGTATCTCTCCGGGGATCTCACCACCTGTCGTGACGTGGCTCATCGCCGCGTCGTCGAAGAAGGACGGGAGATCCCGGTCGATGTCAGAGACGAGGCCATTCTCCATGCCGGACCGATCATTCGACCTCATGATGACGGGACTTATGAAATGGTCTCCGTCGGCCCGACCACATCCATGCGTATGGAGAAATTCGAGTATGAATTCATCAAAACGACCGGCGTCCGCGTCATCGTAGGCAAAGGTGGCATGCGCGAAAATACCGAGCGCGGCTGTAAGGAATTTGGTGCGATCCACTGCGTATTCCCTGCGGGCAATGCCGTCGTCGCTGCCAAAGAGGTCGAGGAAATCGTCGAAGCCCAGTGGAAGGATCTGGGCATGCCGGAAACCCTCTGGCACTGCCATGTCAAAGAATTCGGCCCGCTGATCGTATCTATCGATTCGTATGGAAAAAACTACTTCGAAGAAATGAAAGTGGAATACAACAAGAGAAAAGGAAAAGAAATCGAACGTATCAGCAAAGAGGTCGGATTCATTAAATAAGAAGAAAAGGCGATGTGAAATAAC
>DLZS01000029.1:5038-16833 GCA_003447275.1 Dialister sp. | reverse complement strand
CTCATTTCTAATTTCTCATTCAATCAAGGCTTTCATCCGCCTTCAAAGGACGACCCGCCCCTCGGGCTAACCCTGACTCCTTATCTTCCTAATTCCTTCTGCAGTTTTGCGTCTTTTTCAAAAATTTCTTTGGCTGCCTTTTCACGATAGGCTTTGTATTTCTGGAAAAGCTCCGGATCCGATACCGCACCGATCTCTACAGCGAGGAAGGCTGCATTCTTGGTGCCATCGATCGCCACTGTAGCGACCGGGATCCCGGAAGGCATCTGCACGATAGAGAAAAGCGCATCCATACCGTCGAGTTTTGCGCCGGAAAGCGGTACGCCGATGACCGGCTTCAGTGTCAGGCTGGCTACGACACCCGGCAGAGCCGCTGCCATACCAGCGCCTGCGATGAAGGCGCCGACGCCCTTTTCTTCTTCTGCGGCTACAAAGTCTGCGAGCTTTTTCGGCGTGCGGTGAGCCGATGCGATCGTCACGTCATAAGTGACCCCGAAGTCGTCAAGAATGGAAAATGCCTTCTTCATGACCGGAAGATCGGAATCACTCCCCATAACAATCCCTACATGCATGATGATTTCCTCCCTCTTATGGCATGCGCCATAAAACAAAAATACTCCTCTGCAAATCAGCTGCGCATCAGACGCACAGCCCCTCTACAAAGGAGTTTTCTATGAGATACTCTTATAAGGATGGCATGGCAAAGACACAAGGGCGCACGCATGCCTGCCATGTGGCACTTGTTTCCGCAAAGCCAGCTGCTGTACGACATCTTTGCTCCCTCCTGCATGATAGAAAAAGCCTGCGCCCTTCTACTGCACAAGCCAGCTATCCATGCCCCTCTCAACCATGAAATATCCTTAATCATTCTAATATTTCTATTTTCTCTTGTCAATGATATCGAGCGCTTCTGCGACCTCTTGCGTATAGAAATCGCAAAATATAATGGGGGAGTAAAGTACAGTTTAGAAATCCCAATCTGCCGCTATTGCTGCTCTCATAGCTCGTGATTTGAGATTTATAATTTGCTGCTAGAGCCAACAGCGATGCGCACATTGACATGACGAAAAAGGGGGATCGGGGAAAGACCGGTCTCCTAGTCTCTTCGTCCCCTGCCGCCACTTGGCAGGAGCCCCTTCTCCTCTTCATACCGATCGAGCGTGTCATTGTATTCCTTTTCCGTCAATGCCTTCATGATCTCACGGCGAAGCGCCGTCGCCTGTGGCAGACCGTTGAAATAGCGGCTCGCATGCGCGCGCATCTCGCGGACCGCCGCATACTCTCCCTTCTCAAGGACAAGACCGTGGAGATGCTCCCGCGACATAGCAAGGCGCATTTCCCAGGAGGGCGGATCCATGATCTCTCCCGTCTCCAGATACGTATCGACGGCTTTGAAGATCCACGGATTCCCCCACGCCGCACGGCCGATCGCGACCGCGGCGCAGCCTGTCTCCTCCATAAGGCGCTTTGCTGACGGCCCATCCACCACGTCGCCGTTGCCGATGACGGGAATGTGTACGGCAGACACCACCTTCGCGATCATCGCCCAGTCAGCCCCTCCCTGATAGAAGTCCTCCCGCGTCCTGCCATGCACGGTGATCGCTGCAGCGCCGGCCTCTTCGACCGCGCGTGCAAGCTCTATGCAGTTCTCCGTGTCCCGCGACCACCCGAGACGCATTTTCACGGTGACCGGCACGTGGACGGCCTCTGTCATCGCCTTCACGATGGACTGGGCCAGAGGGATATTCTTCATCAGTGCAGAGCCATCGCCATTCTTGACCACCTTCTGCATGGGACAGCCCATATTGATATCAATGATGTCCGGCCCTGCCTTTTCCATTTCCTTCGCACCGAGCGCCATGATCTCCGGATCGCTTCCGAAGAGCTGCAGCGCGACCGGGTGCTCGCCGGGATCGATCTTCAGCATATCCTCGGTCTTTTCATTTTTATAATACAGGCCCTTGGCGCTGACCATTTCCGCCGTCGTCAGTGCAGCTCCCATACGATGGGCAATGACGCGATACGCGAGGTCGCTCACGCCCGCCATCGGGGCGAGCAGCGCCCAGCCGTCCAGGTGGACGGCTCCGATACTTGGTTTCTTATACATGTGGTTGTTTCTCCGTTCATTCACCGGGTTTCCGGATATTCATGCCTTTGAAGCGATTTCCTCAAAGGCGAGATGCATAAATAACGAATGCCGCCTATCCAATATGGCAGGACAGTACGCATACGGCCTCGCTGCTTGCATCACCAGTTTCTTCCCGTCTCTCATCTCCGGTTACTTTTCATTGTATTTTTTCAAAAAGGCTTTAAAGAAGCTGACCGGCACTCCGAGATGCTCGATCGGCATGCGTTCATCGACCTGATGCGCTTCGCCCCACTGCTCCGTCTTTAGGCGGCCGCTGAAACGGAAGACATTATCCGATACCTTCGCGTAATTTCGAGAGTCAGACGCCCCCAGCATGAGATTCGGCACGATGAGGGTTTCCTTGCCGAAGATATCATAGATGGTCTCGCTCATCAGATGGTATGCTTCACTTTCGACACTGCCAGCCGGCTTCGGATCCTCTGCGAAAGTCGCTTTCACCTGTACATCACAGGGCATGATGGACTCCAGATAGTGCTTGACCGATGCCACCGTATCCCCCTGCAGGATGCGCACGCTCATCGTGGCTTCCGCATGAGAGGGCAGAACATTCGCCTGTGCGCTCGCTTCTGCCATAGTCACAGCGAAGGTCGTGTGGAGCTTCGCATCCAGCTCCCGGTCGTGCTTCGCCAGCTTCACGATATCATCCCAGTGCTTCTTGGGATGCGCGTAGAGCTTTGCGACTTTCTTATCTGCGACAGATTCCGCCAGCGCTTTCAGGTGCGCTTTCACCAGCGGGGTCAGGCGATAGGGCATCGGGTGGGCTTCCACGGCTGCTATCGCGCGAGCGACATCCCCCAGCACAGTCCCATTTCCCGGTTTGCTGGCATGACCACCAGTCCCCTCCTTATAGAGGACATATTCATTCGGTGCTTTTTCTGCCAGCCCCACCAGCGCTACGGGACGTTCATTTCCATGATATCCGACAGCTTCCACATGCCCGCCTTCATCGAAAATACAGTACGCCTTGACACCGTGGTCTTCGAGATACTTCGCCGCCAGTACAGAGCCCTTCTTGTCATCGGTGCACTGCACCTCTTCATCGTGGCCAAAAGACAGATAGATATCGAAATCAGGATCAAAGCCTTCTTCCAGAAGCTCTGTGATCGCATCCATTTCCGATGTCAGGACCGACTTGCAGTCCTCTGCGCCGCGTCCATAAAGACATCCATCCGCGATCTCGCCGGCAAAGGGTGGATGACTCCACTGCTCTTCATGCGGCGCAGGCACTACATCCTGATGCGCCATGAAGATGACCGGCTGCTTTTCCGCATGTGATGACTTCCAGTGGAAAAGCAGGCTTGCCTTCCCGATCGTCGTGACTTCGAGCTTTTCAAAAATCAAAGGATAGGCTTCCTGCAGAAACCGGTGCAGCCTGTCAAACTCGCTCCAGTCCGTGCTCGCATCATTGACCGAGGAAACGGTCGGGATCTGGACGATGCCCTGCAAGTGGGCGATGTATTCTGTATGTTCCATATGCACCTCCGAAAAAAACAAGAGGGGCATTCCTGCCCCTCCTTATTTTATTACATTATTATAAGGAATGATAGTAGAAAAATAAGTCCCGGAAAAGTCACCCTAGCGATCACTAGGGAAACACTGATTAAATCGTTATCAGATTTCATCCTTGGATTTTTATGCAGAGCGAGGAGACAGAGGGCGCGAATAGCGAACTATTTAAGGAGAATGTCGACGACACTATGTATAAAAATCCATATAAAATCTGATTCTGCGATTTAATCAGCGTTTTCCTAGTTTTTCAACTGATCGAAGAGGTCTCTGTGATACCACTTTTCGGAAATCTTCTTCCGTGTGCCATCCTTAGAGAGTTTTTCGAGAGCCGCTTCGATCTCATCAGCCAGCTTCTGTTCATTCTTGTTCACGATGACGACAGTCTCATTGACTTTGAATGGAAAGAGCTGCAGCAGCAGCGATGGCAGCAAATTTCAGAGATGTTTTCATGATGTATTCCTCCCTGAGTACATGATATGCGAAAGACTTGATTACGGCTGGCCCTCTGACTCCTGACAGCCATCATGACTTCTTATAAAACTGATGAAAGGCAGGAGACGAAATGCCGATGAAGAGCAGGCAGCCTGCCAGACCCCATTTCAATTCATCGAGTTCTCTTGCGATCAGCTTGCCCATTCTTCCTCATCCTTTCTTTGCCAAACAAAAAGCTCTCGTCCCATAAGGGACGAGAGCCATAGCTTCGTGTTTCCACCCAATTTCATATACCTGTCGCCAAGTATACCTTACAAGGTTCTAACAAACCCCTGGCTCTGTATCGGGAGCTCCCGGAAGACCTACTGTCCTTTCAGCCTTACATGCTCAGAAATGCACTTCATTATCCTATCCGTGTCCGCTCTCACTCTCCGGACTTGCTTGACCGTCTTCCGATTGACTACTCTTTTCTTCATAGCACTTATCGATGAACATAGGGTTGCATAATGAAAAAGAAATGTCAAATGGTTTTTTGGAAAGGACACGGAATCCAGAGCCGCCGATGTCTCATGCAAGTCCTGCAAGCGGAAGAGGCGAGGAGCCCTCGGAGAAGACGGAAGCAGGTCTTTCCGCTTCACCTTCCCTCTCAAGGACACGACGCAGGAATTTTCTGGTTTCCTCCTTCTGCGGACGAGTGAATACCATCTCCGGCGCGCCTTCTTCTACAATGAGTCCGTCTTTCATGAAAATGACTTTCGAAGCCGCCTCTTTGGCAAATTTCATTTCATGCGTCACGACCACCATGGTGACGCCTTCTGATGCCAGTTTTTTCATGACCTTCAAGACGCCGCCCACCAGCTCCGGATCCAATGCTGAGGTCGGTTCATCAAAGAATATCACTTCCGGCTTCACCGCAAGCGCTCTGGCGATGCCGACACGCTGCTGCTGCCCGCCGGAAAGCTGAGAAGGGTAGTAGTCCTTCCGATCCGCAAGACCGACTTCTTCGAGTGCTTCCAGCGCAATTTGCCGCGCCATTTCTTTCTTCATTCCTCGTCCGACAGTCAGCCCGAGCATCACATTTTCCAGTGCCGTTTTATTCGCAAAAAGATTATAGCTTTGGAAAACGAAAGCTGTATTCTTTCTCACCCAGGAAATATCCACCGGTCTGGCTTTCTTCAGGTCCAGTGATTTCCCGTCAAAGTCCATCTCGCCGCCGTCCGCTTTTTCCAAAAAGACCATACTGCGAAGGAGCGTGGTCTTCCCCGAGCCGGATGGTCCCAGAATGACGATGACATCCCCCTTATTGACCTTCATAGAAACGTCTCTAAGGACATGATTCTTACCAAAGCTTTTCTTCACATGTGAGATTTCCAGCATAATTACCCCTCCTCACCGGCAGTGCGGTACCAGCTTATTTTTATTTCGAACAGTTTGTAAATCACCTGCACCACGCTGCAGATGACAAGATACAGGATAAAGACTTCCAGATACGCTTCAATATAGTTATAGCCATATGCCGCCTGGATCTTAGCCATGGCCATGATGTCCTTCACTCCGATAAAAAAGGCAAGCGACGTTCCTTTGATCAGGTTCACTGTCAGGTTGCAAAGATTCGGCACCGCAGAAGAGAGGGCCTGCGGAATAATGACTTCTCGGTAAGTCTGCCAACGCGACAATCCGATGGTCAGTCCTGCTTCCATCTGCCCATCCGCCACACTGGTAATCGCAGAGCGAAAGATTTCCGACATGAGCGCGATCGTATTCAAAGTAAAGACGATCACTGCATACCAGAGAGGATTCACGCCATGAAATACGTCGAATGACAAACCTGCCATTTGAACAAGTGAATGCAAAAGACTGGGAAGCAGTGCATATAGCAGAAGGATCTGCAGCACAAGCGGTGTCCCCCGGATGAATGAAATATAGAGTGTGATCAGCTTCTCTCCCCAGCCTCTGCCCCGTATCCGCCGGTCAGCCAGAAAAAGCGCCGGCAGGAAGGACAGTACCAGTACCAGAAATGTCAGCCCCAGCGTGACCGGGATCGCTTTCAAAAGAAAAGGCAACGCCTTTTCCATAAATGCATAGTCCAAGATTCTTGTCCTCCTTTCAGCTCATTCTTCGCTCGTGAGACAATGATGTCTCCAACTTCAGAAAGCTTCGCTCAATCACGATCGACAGCGCCCAGTATAGGATCATGCTCGCCGTGTAAAGCTCGATCCCATATCCGCCATAATTTTTGGCAATGATCAGATTCGTCCTTCCCAAAAGATCGATGAGTCCGATCGTGTATGCCAGTGCGCTTTCTTTCAAAAGATTGATCACAGAATTCCCAAAATTCGGAAGCGCGATCACGACCACCTGCGGCAGCATGACATGGATGAATGCTGATAGCGGAGAGAGCCCGATCGTCACGGCTGCCTCGTACTGTCCTTTCGGCACCGCCAGATAGGCCGAGCGGAAAACTTCTGATACATAGGCACCGAAGAGCATCGTGAAAGTGATGATCACAAAGACAGCGCGCGATAAGTCATCGATATAAATAGCAAAAGCAAACTCCATCCACTTGGGCAGACCATAGAAAACTATAAATAAGAGAACAATGGATGGGGTGCAGCGGATCACATACGTATATCCGTCTGCTGCGCGCCGAACTACCTTATGGGAAGAAAGCTTTGCCCATGCAAGCAGCATGCCAAGGATAGATCCCGTCAGGATACTGATCAGCCCCACTTCCAGCGTCACCAGAAGGTACGGCAGCAATGCCGGAATCGATGAGAAAATAACTTCTGGGGAAAATGGTCTATTCTGCATTTTGCGCTCCTTTCTTCCCGTCTTGGCAGGATCACTGCTTGTCTAAGAGCAGATCCAGTTCTTCACCAAAATATTTCTTTTCCAGCTCGGCGATCTTTCCTTCCTTCTTGAGCTCGCCCAGTGCCTGGTCCACTTCCTCGGCCAATTTCGTCTCCTTCTTATTGACAAGAGCATACGTCGGAAGTGCCTTGTATCGGAAGTAAGTCAGCTTATCCTTAAACTGCCCATACGGTGCATCCTTGTCAGTTACATTCTTCTGGTAGGCCAGCTCAATGGAGAAATAGCCATCATAGCGACCTTCCAGCACCCAGCTGTAGGCATCTGCGATCTCGAAATTTTCTGAAGCCTCCAAAGCAATGGGATGATCCGGGTGTGCTGCATTATAATCCGTAACGACCTGATACTGTGCATTCTGCGGAGCGATCGGTACAAGCTTCTTTCCGGCCTTAGCAAAATCATCCAGATTCTTGATTGTATTCGCATCCTCACTGCGGATCGTCACGCCGATCACGCTGGCACCGATGTTATTCTTCGGGAAAATGTATTTCTTTTCGCGAGCCGGCGTCTTCCATATCCCCTTCGTCCCGATATCATATTTGCCTGATTCCACCCCGATCAAAAGATCATCGTCAGATGTCGGCACATATTGAAATTCATACTGCGGCAGCTTCTTCGCTACTTCCTTCATGACCGCCACTTCAAGGCCGTCCGATTTGTTGTTATCATCCACGAAATCATAAGGGAAGTAGTACGCTGTATGAGCGACTTTGACTACCTTCTTTCCGCTCTCTGCTGCCGAGGATGCCGCTTGATCTCCGCCGCAGCCAGCCGCTGTGAGAACCGCTCCTGCCGCTCCGGTCAGCAGCATCATTTTTGCTATATTGGTCCATTTCATTATGAAGTCTCCTTTTCTCTGATCCATCTTCATCTGTGTCCGTCACTCATTGGCTGCCTCTCGCACCCATTTCAGATGAGAAACCGGTGTATCTCTCGGGATCGTGCAGTCAGCGCCAAGGACGACCCCGATCCGCCCGGCTTCGTCCAAAAGCCGTCGGGTTTCTGCCTTGATCGCCTCTTCTGTTCCGCTATAGATCAGATCCTTCTCTGTCTGACCAAAGCCCCCGATCACTGCCTTGCCCTGAAACAGCTTTTTCCCTTCTGAAAGAGATACGCCCTCGACCTTGGCCGCCCAATTCACCGCCAGGAAAGGATACTCTCGATACCAGCTGAGATGATTATGGAAGCCATGATAACCGCAGATATGCAGAATGTTCTCTCCGCCGGCTCTATTGGCTGCTTCCAGAATCTTTTGTTCATAAGGTGCGATGATTGTCCGGTATGCTTCTTCTGTCACTTCATCACAGCTGATGTTATTGACAGAAAGATAGATCCCATCGACCTTCGCCTCCTCCACCAGTGCTTTGGAAAGCTCTGCATAGTCATCAGAAATCACATCCAGCACATGCGCCAGTTTATTAGGCTCCTGCTTCAGCCAGTCCGAAAGATTGACCGGATGGCCGATCCCGGTCTGCATGAATTCTATGGTCCGTGGGACAGCGAATAAATTATAGAAAAGCGGAGTTTCTTTCCCATATATCGACACTAGTTTTCTGGCATATCGGATCTGCGCGGCAAACCATTCCGACTCTCGCCCCAAAGGGGTGATCGCCATCAGCTCTTTCGGACTATCGACAGCTTTCTGAAGCAATGGATGCGGGTAGCCAAAGAAACCATCCGTCATGATCTTGATCATGTCTGGCTCAAAAGCCTGATAGAAATCCGCCTGACCTTCCAACGCCTTCTCTGTCAGCTGCGGATGTGAGAAAGCATCTGCTCCCACCTCGTCCTGCAAAAAATGATGCCAGAATCCCACCGGAATACGATCTGCTTTTTCATTGTGAAAAACAGCTTGCATCAATTCTCTTTTATTCTGTCTCATGGGTATCTCCTTTTCTTGTACCATTATTTTCGATCACTATCTGTGTTATCTTACATTTTCTACATCGTCTCATCGCTTTACCTCAAATAAAAAAGTCCCAGGAGAAAATATCTCCTGGGACGAGGACTCGTGTTTCCACCCAGATTCGCCATGGGATCACTCCCCTGACCTTATAAGGTACATACCATACCCCTGCGCTGTAACGGGCGTCTCCCGAACGGCCTAGCGGCTTCTGCCTTCGGCCCATTGGCTCCGGAATGCACTTCCATATCCCTATCCATATCCGCTCTCACTCTCCGGACTCGCTTTGCTGACCTCGAGAAATGTACTCTTTTCCATCCTTGCCTGTATTTTTAGCTGATCGATCTTATTGGCTCTTAGTCGTCTGACTTCAGACAACGGAAAGCCTGTCATACCTTCTTATAAAACTGATGAAAGGCAGGAGACGAAATGCCGATGAAGAGCAGGCAGCCTGCCAGACCCCATTTCAATTCATCGAGTTCTCTTGCGATCAGCTTGCCCATTCTTCCTCATCCTTTCTTTGCCAAACAAAAAGCTCTCGTCCCATAAGGGACGAGAGCCATAGCTTCGTGTTTCCACCCAATTTCATATACCTGTCACCAAGTATACCTTAAAAGGTTCTAACAAACCCTGACCCTGTATCGGGAGTTCCCGGGAAGACCTACTATCGCTTCAGCCTGCCAAACTCAGAAATGCACTTCAGCATCTTATCCATGCCCGCTCTCACTCTCCGGACTCGCTTTGCTGTCATCAGACTGCTTACTCTTTCCTTCATCGTTTCGTTGTGTGTACTTTATCACCATTTAGAAGCGGTGTCAAGTACTTTTTTATTTTTTGCTGGTCTTTAGCATATGTGGCAGAAGGTTAGCGATAGATGACCTCAAATTCGCGATCCCCTTTTCGCTCCATTTTTGCCGCGCGGCTATGACCGACCGCGACAGCAAGAAGCGGATAGGTGCCTTCCGGAAGACCGAGGGCCTTCACATAGTCTGCGTCATGCCCCAGATGACGGATGAAGCCGTAGAGGACGACAGAGCCGAGACCGAGGTCGGAGGCTTTCAGGTGGATATGCTCAGCGATGATGCCGGCATCGAATTCCTTCAGGTAATCAAAGGCCTCCTTCGTCTCGCAGATGAAAATGAGCGCCGGCGCCTCAAAGAACATATGCGGCTTTCCGAGCTTTTCTTCCGCTTCCTTGTCGATGGCAGAAAGAAGCGCTCTGTCCGTCACGACGCAGAGGGTATAGCCCGCGTCATTGTGCTTTCCGACAGAAGAAGCGAGTGCCGCTTTCACCAGCGCGGCAAGGTCTTCCTTCGAGACCGGCTCGTCCGTGTAGGAACGGATGGATTTACGAAGTGCAAGTACCTGATCAAATTCCATGATGATCTCCTTTTTGAAAATAGTAACTGCTGCCAGATGACCGTTCGCAGATATCAGATGTCTGACGTCTGATTCCCAGGCCCTATCTCTGCAGTAAATTTGTCAATATGACCCCCGCCATCTCGTAGTCATCGATGCGGACGGCTTTCGGCATTTCTTTTCCCTT
This sequence comes from Dialister sp., assembly GCA_003447275.1. Lineage (GTDB taxonomy): Bacteria > Bacillota > Negativicutes > Veillonellales > Dialisteraceae > Dialister. The sequence goes on along the minus strand of DLZS01000029.1, from coordinate 6,426 downwards.
TTCGAAAAAGCGAAGAGGGCCGTGATCCAGCTCAGCATGGTCAAGATCCGCGATCTCCAAGGTGAAGGCCTCCTTCTTCCCGCGGAAGCCGATACGCTCCGTGGTGATCCAGAGAGCGCCATTGCTGTCTTCCTTCCAAGGACCATTGCTTGGATCCTTGAGGCTTCCCGCCCGGAAGGGCGAGTCTTTGGAAATCACCAGTCCTTTCTCATTGGTACCGGAAAGCTTCATAAGCTTGGCGGATGCGGCAAAATGAAGTGCTTCACCCTCACGATACTTCACGCTGGCATAGTCCGGATTGATCTTCGGAAGCAGCCCCTCCTCCTGAATCTTATAGATGGCATTGCAGCGCTTCGCGATGGTCTGATAGCGATATTTCTCCTTTTCTTTCATCATGTAGCAGGCCTCGATGAGAGACTGGTATAGCTCATAGTCCTCATCGGTCATATAGCCTTCCTGATACAGCTCTTCAAAAACCTTGTCACACGCCATCGCCTGTGCACTGGCGAGCTGCTTGTTGCTGAGGTCCTTCTCCTTCGCGTAATGGATCAGCTCTTCCAGGACATCTTCATCCAATGCATCCTCCAGCACCGCCTCTGCGAGCTTTCCCGCATAAGCTGTGATGAATTCATCTTTGTTCTTGCCAAACAGATTGAAAAACATAGTGTATCCTCCATCATGATGTTTCGGTTTCCTGTCAGCGGGCCCATCGCCTCTTCTTTGTTTATAGTCACCTGCAGTCCGCCGCTAAATTCATTTTTTCTATTATAGCCCATAAAATAATTTTTTGCTTGCAAGATATACCAAGCTTTGCAGAATAATGTTAGAATAAAATAAGAAAAGCAAGTCATTGGCAAATCAGGATCCCCTGTCAAGTCAAATGGCGGGTCTATCCCGCTTTACTTTCATCCAAAGGAGGTACCCCAAATGGAAATCAAAAAAATTCTCGTACCGGTCGATGGTTCGGATGCTTCGAAGCGCGCCTTCAAAATGGCGATCGATGTCGCAAAGGTCTATGGCGCTAAGCTCGTCGTCACCTGCATCGCTGATGTCAGCGAGGCCGCCTATCCGATCATGGGTGTCACTTTGGATAAAAATGGCTTCATCAATATCAAAGCCAAGGCGGAAAGACTGCTCGCTGCGCTGAAGGAAGAGATCCCGAGCGAGCTCGACTATGAAGAGATCGTAGAGACCGGCATCCCGGGTGCCGGTATTACGGAGATCGTAGAGCAGCAGGGCATCGATATGGTCGTCATCGGCAACAGCGGCAAAGGCGCCGTCTCCTCCTTCGTCATGGGGAGTGTCAGTCAGTATGTCATCCACCACGTCAAATGCCCGGTACTTGTCGTGAAATAAAACAATAAAAGGGGCTGTGAAGAAATGAGGAT
>DLZS01000029.1:0-4808 GCA_003447275.1 Dialister sp. | reverse complement strand
TTCTTCACAGCCCCTTTTTGTTTCTGAAAAGTCAAGCCCTTTTTCAGTGAAAGGAAGGTCAGCCTATAGTGCGACGGGCCGGCGCCGTCAATCACTCATACATCACCTTTTCAAGGCAAAGCCCGCAGGCAGGCGCGGTGAAGCCGGCGCGGGTGCGATCGCGAGCCGCGAGGATATCTTCCATCTCAAAGGCTCTCCTCTTCCCCTCGCCCACTTCGACAAGCGTCCCCACGAGGATACGGATCATATTCTGCAGGAAGCCATCTCCGATGAAATCCATGACCAGCTCTCCCTCCGTCACGTGAAGAGAGATTTCCTTCACATCACGCACACAGGACTTCTTCATGTGCCGATTTCCGCAGAAGGACTTGAAGTCGTGCCTGCCCTCCAGAAGATGCGCGGCCTCTTCCATGGCAGAAATATCAAGCGCTTCTCCCAGCTGCCACACATAGCGCCGCGTGAATACGTTCTTTTCACTGCCGGTGCGGATGCGGTAACGATAGAATTTTCCTGTCGCGGAGAAACGGCTGTGAAAACGCTCACCCGCTATCCTCATGCGCGACACACCGATGTCATCCGGCAGAAGACGGTTCAGCTCATCCTCCAGCTGCCTTACGGGCAGCGCCACAGAAAGCTGAACATTCGCACACTGTCCGCGCGCATGGACTCCGGCATCTGTCCGTCCTGCGCCGATGACCTGCGCCTCTTCGCCCGTCAGCTTCCTAAGTGCCTTTTCCAGCTTGCCCTGGATCGTCTCTTCCGTGCGTATCTGCCGCTGCCAGCCTTCGTAGCGGCTGCCATCATAGGAAACGATAAATGAATAGTTTGCCATAACGTTTCTCCTTACGAAATCAGAATGAGAAGTTTAAAAGCAGGGATTAGTAGCTAGGGATTAGGGATTAGACTAGGAGACAGAGAGACATCAGACATCAGACATCAGAGCTCTGACTTCTATTCTCCGGCCTTCGGACATTGCCCATATATATTCGCTGCGAAGCCGCCCCCTTCATTCTTAATTCCTCACTGCTAATTCCTCATTCGCGCAAAGCTTTCATGCAAAATCAGTGGACGGCACGCCCCAGGGGCTAACCCCGGAAGGAACGCACCACTCATAGGGCATCCAAATATCCGGCATTATATAGAATAACTTATTCCTTATTTATATAAAACTCTTCGGCGCATCCTCATTTTATGCGCCGCACCTTCACTCCTCACTCCTAATTCCTCACTCCTCACTTTGAGTCAAAGCGTTTAACAGTTTTGTTGCCTCATATCCAGTCACACCAATCCCTTGATCACCTGTTTCCCTACTGTTTTGTACACCGCGAGAAACAGTCCCACTTCCATGGGGAAGCAAAGGAGGTTCTTGATGACGCGGGACAGGAAGATGGCCGAAGCCGCCTTGTCATAGTAGAGGACTAGCCAGAGGGTATTAAGGCCCAGATGGATCAGAAGCATGACAAGAAGAAACGGCACACAAACATAGGGAAATCGGATCTCCTTATGATAGAAAAAACATCCAAACAGAAAGCCTGTCAGAAAATCAGACAGCGTGAAGCCGGGAAAGAAAATGCTCGTCCCGATGATCGCAGTACCGATGAGATTATCCAGCGCGCCCACCAGACCCGCTTTCCACGGTCCGTAGAAAGCACCGGCGAGTGCGATGGGCAGAAATCCGAAGGTGATGCGCACAAAGGGCGTCTGGATGGCGAAGACATAGGACAAAAGCACGGCAAGCCCGGTCAGAATGCCAAGCACGACCAGCTCATGAATTTTATTTTTAGGCATGAAAAAAGACCTCCTCCTGCTTGACTTGCTACAGGAGGAAGCCTTCTGCAGCAGCGGGATGCAGCTTCCGTACCGCGAGACGGGAAGGCGATGAGGACTCATCGCCTTCCTGTCTCTTCGTCCGAGTGACAACTCCCTGTCCACTCGGCACTTCACGCGCGGAAGCTTACTCTGCCTGATATTTTTAATTAGTACAGCTTTGCACCGGCCGGGATATGACGATCGACCATGAGGAGGTGGAGCTTTTCTTCGCCCTCTTCCTGATGGATGGCCGAGAGGAGCATGCCGCAAGAGTCGATCCCCATCATCTTCCGTGGTGGAAGGTTTGTGATCGCGATCAGTGTCTTGCCGACCAGTTCTTCCGGTTCATAGTAAGCATGAATGCCGGAGAGAATGATACGGTCTTCGCCCGTGCCATCATCCAAAACGAACTTGAGGAGCTTCTTGCTCTTCGGCACAGCGCTGCATTCCTTGACCTTGACGGCGCGGAAGTCAGACTTGCTGAAGGTATCGAAATCTACGAAATCCTGGAAGAGCGGTTCGATCTCTACCTTGGAGAAATCAATAGCTTCTTCTGCCTCTTCCATATCAGCCGCTGCGGCTTCTGCCTCTTTAGCGACCTTCTTCTCGAGCGCCGTTTCCGGTTTCATCGCCGGGAAGAGGAGGATGTCGCGAATGCTTGCAGAATTCGTCATCAGCATGAAGAGACGGTCAAGGCCGATACCAAGACCGCCGGTCGGAGGCATACCATATTCGAGAGCCGTCAGGAAATCTTCATCGATCGGATGCGCTTCATCATCACCGTGCTTTCTTTCCTCGACCTGCATCTCGAAACGCTGTCTCTGGTCGATCGGATCGTTCAATTCCGAGAAGCCGTTTGCGAGTTCGCGGCCATAGATGTAGGACTCGAAGCGGATGGTATAGCGCGGATCGGCCGGGTCGAGCTTGGAGAGCGGGGAGACTTCGATCGGGTGACGGGTGATGTGGACCGGCTGGATCAGGTGTTCTTCGGCATAGGCATCGAAGCATTCTGCCAGGATCTTGCCAAAGCCATCAAATTCACTGTATTCTACATGAAGACGGTCAGCGATAGCACGTGCATCATCGATGGTTTTGCATGCATCGAAGTCTTCATGAGTTGGCGTATATTTCTTCACAGCCTCTGCCATGGTGAGTCTTGGCCACGGAGCCTTGACGTCGATTTCTGTATCCTCGTACTTGAACTTGGTCGTACCGTAGGCAGCCATCGCGCAGGCTTCTACGATCTGTTCCGTCTGGTTGATGACGTCTTCGATATCCCCATAAGCCTGGTATGTTTCGATAGCGGTGAATTCCGGATTGTGGCGGGTATCCATGCCCTCGTTTCTGAAGTTTCTCGTGATCTCGAAAATTCTTTCATAACCGCCGACGAGCAGTCTCTTCAAATAAAGCTCCGGCGCGATACGCAGATACATGGTCATATCGAGAGCATTGAAATGGGTGGTGAATGGCTTCGCATTCGCACCGCCATACAGCGGCTGGAGGACCGGGGTCTCGACTTCGAGGAAGCCGTGGTCCGTATACCACTGTCGAATGGCGCGCATCATAGCCGCACGCTTGACGAAAGTATCTTTGACTTCCGGATTGACCATGAGGTCAAGGTATCTCTGGCGATAGCGCTGTTCCTTGTCGGTGAGACCATGCCATTTTTCCGGCAGTGGACGCAGCGACTTGGACAGCATCGTGAAATGCAGGACGCGAACAGTGAGCTCACCGGTGTGAGTCTTGAAAACGACACCTTCGATACCAAGGATATCACCGAGATCGACGAGTTTAAAGAGAGCCCATTCATTTTCCGGCAGCTCATCTTTTCTGAAATAGAGCTGGATATCGCCGCTCTGGTCACGCAGGACACAGAATGCGGTCTTGCCCTGCCCGCGGCGGATCATGATACGGCCAGCGAGGCGGACATGAGTTTCATTCTTTTCGAGCTCCTCAGCCTGCTGTCTGATGTCAGATGCATGGTGATCATAGTCAAACTTCTGACCATATGGTTCTACGCCGAGCGCACGGATCTTCTCCAGCTTTTCACGACGGATCAGCATCTGGTCATTCAGCTTCGGCCCGTTATTCTGATTCATTTTCTCTGTCATTTTTACCCTCATTTTATAAATAGCACAAAAAGGGTCCAGAGTCCCGTGCACCGAGAGAGGGCACTTTTGAAAAAGCCCGTCCTGCCTCCGTACCTTGAATTCTGAACCCTGCATCGCCAGATAATGGCGGATTGTGCAGGATGAAAAATCATTTTAATTATCTTTGATCTCGATGACCTTGTACTTCAGTACAGCGGTCGGAGCATCCGCTTCGACGATATCGCCCGCTTTCGCACCGACAAGGGCACGGCCGACCGGAGATTCATTGGAAATCAGTCCCTCGAAAGGATTCGACTCGGTGGAGCCGACGATGGTGACGGTTTCCTGCACATGCTCTTCCATATCTTCGATAACGACGGTAGAACCGACATCTACACGGTTCTTCGTTCCCTTTTCAATGACCTGTGCTGTACGGATCTGCTGTTCAAGCTGCTGGATGCGGCCTTCGAGGAACGCCTGTGCATTCTTCGCTTCATCGTATTCGGAGTTTTCCGAAAGGTCGCCCATGGCAATGGCTTCTTTCAGACGCTGCGCGACTTCCGCACGTTTGACACTGCGGAGTTCGTCGAGCTCCTTCTGCATATTTTCAAGGCCTTCTTTGGTGACCAGGGTACGCTGCATTTCTGCCATGACAATTTGCCTCTTTTCTGAATAATTTTATTCCTTATATGGGGGATCCCATAGAAAGTCATATTTAATAGTATATAGCAAATATAAACGGAGTGTCAAGGCAAGCGGGGACTGGTGTAAGTGTCAAGTTTTCCTCGGTAATTCATTTGATTGTCGATAATTACCATCTCCGTGGCTTCGGTTTAATCAGTATTTCTGTATCGCTCTGGCAAGTCTTCCCATGGGGGAAGAAGAAGCTCCATAAACGCCTATACGCCC
>DLZS01000071.1:21937-22817 GCA_003447275.1 Dialister sp. | reverse complement strand
TATTTCACATCGCCTTTTTTGATCGATCGTGAATGCTTGTCACTTCTTACGCTTCTTCGTATACCACCAAATGCCGCCGTAGATGACAGCGACAGCGATGATGATGATCGTCAGGCGCAGCGAATTATCTCCGAAATTCACCACATCATGCCCCAGAATGACTTCGAGAGCCACCGAAGGGAATTTCCCGATGAGACAGCCCAACGCGTAGTGGTAAAAGGACATATTCGAAAGAGCGCCCACCGCTGTAACGAGACCATTTGGCATATAGGGGATCGCGCGCGCGATCGCCATCGCCTGCCAGGAATCATAAGAGTCGAGCTTCGTCAGCGTCTTGCTCTGCGCGATCACATGCTTCGCCATCCTGCGGAAGAGTGTGCGCATCATGTAGAAGGAGATGATGACACCCACCGTTTCTGCCAGCCAGGAAATGATCGTCCCCCAGAAGAGACCGAAGATAAGCCCATTCGCGGTCGAAATGAAGATGGAAGGGAGGAATCCGACCACATTGATCACGACATCGATGAAAAAACTCATAAAGGCCGCATACACACCGAAGGTCTTGAGGTAGGCAATGGTACCTTTGAGATCCCCGTCCATGGAGAGCTGGTAGATCGTCGGATAGAAAGACGGATCTACGAAGTGCACGCCCACCAGCACGAACAGCAGCACCCCAAAGAGCGCGATACGGAAACGCCGCTCCGCTCTTTCATCCCCATTTCTTTGTATCATAGCATCAGACCTCTTTTGGTTATTTGTTATTGGCTGTCGGCTTGGCACGAGCGATCCCCCTTCCCTCAGAGGAAGGCTAAGCGGAGTGGCGCTTCACACCCTTTTATTTAAGGAAGCGCTGATTAAATCGCAGAGTCGGATTTCATAT
>DLZS01000071.1:0-21645 GCA_003447275.1 Dialister sp. | reverse complement strand
ATAAAAATCCAAGAATGAAATCATACAACGATTTAATCAGTGTTTCCTTAGGGCGATACCCGAAGATGGCACTCTTTCTGTTCGCCAGTCACTCCTGATCCCCAGCTACCAGTCACTAGCCACTAGTCCTTCTCACAAATCTCGTCCACATACCTTTCGATCGCCTCTGCCATTTCCGTGCGATCGACCACATCTGTGAATCGTTTCTCTCTGCTTTCAAGCTCGCCGAGCTGTCTGGGGATCGCGATGCCCGTCTTTTCCGCGATCATACGAAGGGTATCATACGGATCATCCTTCGGCGTAAGACCGAGTGACTTTGCCACGATACCAGGGAATTTATAGGGATGCGCCGTAGAGACGATAACGGTATGGGTATGACGCGGGATCTCTCCCTTTCTCTTCATCTCATCATAGACTGCATAAGCGACAGCCGTATGCGGATCCATGAGGTAGTCATACTTGTCGTAGACATTCGTCATCGCTTCTTCCATGGCCTTTGGCGATGCCCAGCCGCCCTTCATCTCGCCAGTGACCCTTTCCATGGCCTCCTTCGAGAGGGAGTAAATGCCGGTGTCTTTCAGCGCCTGCATATCAGCAGCCACAGTTTCCTTCGAGCCGGTCATGAAGTACAGGAAGCGCTCAAAATTCGAAGAAATCAGGATATCCATCGACGGAGCTTCGGTCAGGTGGAAGTCACGGTTGATATCGTAGGTGCCCGTCTTGAAGAAATCGGCAAGGACCTTGTTTTCATTGGAGGCACAGATGAGCTCGCCGATCGGCGTACCGATCTGTTTGGCGATCCATGCCGCCAGGATGTTTCCGAAATTCCCTGTCGGAACGACGACATTGAAGGTCTCCTTCGGCCCGATGGAGTTCTGCTTCAAAAGTGAGAGCCACATCCAGACATAGTACACCACCTGCGGGAAAAGGCGTCCGATATTGATAGAGTTCGCACTGGAGAAAAGCACGCTCTTCTCCGCAGACCTCTCACGCAGGTCACTGCCGAAGACTTTCTTCAGCGTACCCTGCGCGTCATCGAAATTGCCTTCGATGCCGACGACCTTCACATTATTTCCGAGCTGCTTCTGCATCTGATCCTGCTGCAGCGGGCTGACACCGTGAGACGGGTAGAAGACCATGATGTGTACCCCCGGCACATCGCGGAAGCCTTCCAGCGCCGCTTTGCCGGTATCTCCGGAGGTCGCAGTCAGGATCAGCACCTCCTTGCCATCCTTCTGCTTCTTTTTGGCATACACCAGAAGGTACGGGAAGAGAGAGAGGGCAAGATCTTTGAATGCACAGGTCCTGCCATGGAACATCTCTGCCATGGAGAAGGACTCCGACATCGTCTTCACCGGCACGATCTCCGGTGTCTCGAATGTCCCGGTGTATGCATCATGCGTCAGCCTCTTCATATCCTCTTCCGGGATATCGGTGAAGAAATGGGACAGCACATAAGCCGCCAGCTCTTCATAAGAAAGATGCATCAGATCATCAGCTGCCAGAAAAGGCGCTGGCAGCTCCGATGGCACATAGAGCCCGCCGTCACTCGCCAGTCCTTTCACCAGCGCTTCCAGTGCGGTCACGGTCTCACTGCTTCTTGTACTTCTATATTTCATAGGACACCTCCATCGAGATAAACTTAGCTTTATTGTAACATAGACGAGAATGGGATGCTACAAATTTAGGGGTTTAGGAAGGCGTCGAACCTGACAGTCTGCTTTCCCGGTAAGAGGGAAAGAGCTTACGCTCTGCGCAAATACTCGCAGCACTTTCGGATTTTTAGGCGCAGTGGCCTCTCCATTGCGCCCGTTCCAATAAAAAATCCCAAGACCGAAGTCTTGGGATTTTCCGCTTTTGATTAGTCAGCGCTGAAAGGAAGCAGAGCGATAGCTCTTGCTCTCTTGATAGCGAGATTGATCTTACGCTGATGTTTAGCGCATGTGCCAGTTACGCGGCGAGGAAGGATCTTACCTCTTTCGGAAACGAAACGGCGAAGTGCGGCAATGTTTTTGTAATCAATGGTGTCTACGTGATCTACGCAGCACTGGCAGACCTTTCTTCTCGGTCTTCTTACTCTATCTCTTCTGATCATGCTAGTTTATCCTCCAAAATCAATGTATCTCAGAACGGAATGTCTTCATCCTTAGAAGCCTGTCCGAACTGACCAAAACTGCTCTTCGGCTGGCTCTGTGGTTGGCTCTGACCGAATGGGGAAGCTCCGTTATTGAAGCCGCCATTGTTTCCGCCGTAGCCATTATTGCCATTATAGCCATTATTTCCGCCGAAAGCATTGCCCGAAGGCTGCTGCTGGGAATGCGAGAATCCGCCGATCGGAAGTGCCACGAAATTCGCAGTCACTTCGCTGACCCATCTTCTCTGTCCGTCTGGTGTATCGTAGGAACGAGTAGTAAAACGGCCTTCCACGAAAACGCGGCTGCCTTTTTTCAGCTGATTTCCTACAGCTTCCGCCAGATTTCCCCAAGCCACAACGTTAATCCAGTCTGTGATCTCTCTCTGTTCACCCTGAGGCGTTGTAAAAGAACGATTCACTGCCACGGTAAAAGATGCCATAGCGCGGCCGGTCTTTGTTGCACGGACGACCGGATCTCGTGCCAGATTACCCATAACTTGAACTGAATTCATTGTGCTACCTCTTAGTCATCCTGTTTTACAATGATGTGACGGATAATTTCTTCATGAATTTTGATAACGCGGTCAAGTTCTTTGATCTCTGCCGGGTCAGCCTGGAAATCTACTACTACGTAGTAGCCTTCGCTCTGGTGTCTGACTTCGTAGGCAAGATGACGTTTGCCCCATTCATCAACTTTGTCAACGGTACCACCGATTCTGGTGATGGTGTCCTGTACCAGTTTGACAGCAGCTTTGATGACTTCATCATTAGCTGCATTCACAATGAACATAACTTCATACTTTTTCACGAAATTCGCCTCCTTTTTGGACTTATGTCCCATGCTCTCCATGGGAAGAGAAGTTGCCTGCATCAAAGCAAGCTTTTATATTATAGCGGATGGGAAGAGAAAATGCAAGGAAAATATGATTAAAATTGGGATCCGGATGCGGCGATGCCGCCACACCGCGGAAGCATTTATTTTCCTATCCCATATACTTCCATCGCATTCCGCTTCGTCTGCTCTGCGATCTCTTCCGCCGATACACCCTTAAGACGGGCGATCTCTTCCGCCACAAAGCGGACATTGGACGGATCGTTTCGCTTCCCGCGGAAGGGCGGCGGGGTGAGGTAAGGACTGTCCGTTTCTATGAGGAGCCGATCCATCGGTATCTCCTTGGCGACTTCCTTGAGCTTCAGGCTCTTTGGAAAAACGACAGGCCCTGCAAAGGAGATGTAGAAGCCGAGCTTCATGAGTTCCTTCGCTGTCTCCAGACTTCCTGAAAAGCAGTGGAGGATCCCCCGCAGATTTCCTCCCTGGTGTGCTTTCAGGATAGAGAGCGTATCTCCATGGGCGTCCCGGTCATGGATGAGGATGGGAAGGTCAAGCTCTTTGGCAAGCTCGATCTGGCGGGCAAACCAGTATTTCTGCGTTTCCTTATCCGTGTAGAGATAGTAATAGTCCAGCCCGATCTCCCCCACCGCTTTCACCTTGTCATGCGTCCGGGCAAGCGCAGCAATGGCTGCGAGCGCCTCCTCCGTCGCATCCTTTGTCACCTGCGGATGGATGCCGACTGCTGCATATAGAGAAGGGTGGCTCTCTGCGAGAGCCACCGCTTTTTCACTGGTCACAAGGTCTTCGGAAGGGATGACCACGTAGTCCAGCGTCTTGCATATGTGATGGATGACCTCTTCCCTGTCACGGTCAAAGGCTTTGTCGTACAGGTGCGCATGGGTATCGAAGAGCCCCATCATTTCACCCGGCTGCCGGCAGGCATATCGACGAAAGGCACCTTGAGGCTTCCATCCTTCGACGCAGCAAGGATCATCCCCTGCGACTCGATCCCCATGAGCTTTGCCGGCTTCAGGTTCGACACAAAGATGACGTGCTTGCCGATGAGCTCTTCCGGCTGGTAGTATTCGGAGATCCCGCTCACGACGGTGCGCGTCTCCCCATCGCCCAGGGATACGGTCATCTTAATAAGCTTCTTGGATTTTTCCACCTTTTCCGCCGTCAGGATTTCTGCTACGCGAAGGTCTGTCTTGAAGAAATCGTCGATGGAAATCGCTTCCTTCTTTTCTTCTTTCTTCTCTTCCTTCTTTGGCTGTTTCTTCTCTACCTTCTTCGGTGCGGGTACTTCCTCATCCTTTTCGATCTCAATGCGCGGGAAGAGCTGCGGTCCTTTATTGATATGAGTGCCGTCAGCAATACCGCCCCAGACGAGGTCTTTGTAGGCTGCATCCTTGAAATCGGTAAGTCCCAGCTGGTTCCAGATCTTTTCAGACGCGATCGGGATGACCGGCTCTGCCATCAAAGAGACGAAGCGCATGCCTTCACAGAGATGATAGAGGACAGCATCGAGAAGCGGTGCCTTGGCCTCATCCTTAGCCAATGCCCATGGCATAGTCACATCGACATATTTATTGAGCGCACGGACAAAGGTCCATACCGCTTTCAGTGCATCATTGATCTTCCAGCCATTCATGCCTGCGCGGAATGCAGAAAGCGTCTCGGCTGCTTTGTCTTCGATCTCCTTAGAAGCAGCTGCCACCGTCTCATCAGAAGAAGCATCGCCCTTGGTCAGGACGCCCTTTCTGTATTTTTCCACCATGGAAAGAGAGCGGTACAGGAGATTCCCGAGATCATTCGACAGGTCGGAATTGATACGTCCGATCAGTCTGTCGCGGCTGAAATTGCCGTCCTGCCCAAGCTGGATATCATTCAGAAGGTAGTAGCGGATCGCATCAGAGCCAAATTCCTGCAGAAGCGGGATCGGATCGACGACATTGCCCTTGGACTTGGACATTTTCTCTCCGTCTACGATGAGCCAGCCGTGGCCGTAGACCATCTTCGGCAGCTCGATACCAAGGCTCATCAGCATAATCGGCCAGATGATGGTATGGAAACGGACGATCTCCTTGCCCACCAGATGCACGTCTGCCGGCCAGAACTTCTTGAATTTTTCCGGATCGTCGACGATGCCCGCCGCGGTCAGGTAGTTGACCAGTGCATCAAACCAGACATACACGACATGCTTGGGGTCAAACGGTACCTTGATGCCCCAGGAGAAGCTCGTGCGAGAGACGCAAAGGTCTTCCAGCCCGCTCTTGACGAACTGGATCATTTCATTGCGGCGGGATTCCGGCTGAATGAAGCCCGGATTCTCTTCCACATATTTCATCCAGCGATCCGCATACTTGGACATTTTGAAGAAATACGCTTCTTCACTGACTCTCTGCAGCGGACGGCCGCAGTCCGGACAGATGTGATCCTTATCCAGCTTATTTTCCGGCCAGAAGGATTCGCATGGCACGCAGTACCAGCCTTCATACTTGCCCTTGTAAATATCGCCCTTATCATAGGAGCGCTGGAAGAGCATCTGTACGACCTTTTCATGACGTTTCTGGGTGGTGCGGATGAAGTCATCGTTGGAAATATTGAGCTCCTTCCACAGCTGCTGGAACATGCCTACGATCTTATCCGTGTACTCGATCGGCGTGACACCGGCTTCCTCTGCCTTCTGCTCGATCTTCTGTCCGTGCTCATCCGATCCGGTCAGGAAAAAGACATCATAGCCGTCAAGACGCTTGAAACGAGCCATGCTGTCAGCGATGGATGTGCAGTATGTATGCCCGATGTGCAGCTTCGCGCTGGGGTAGTAAATCGGCGTGGTGATATAGTATTTCGGTTTGTCGTTCATTCAGATTCCTCCTGCCTCTATTGGTCAAACGAAAGTATTTCGTTTTGTATGCATATTTAAATTATTATACCGCTTATGTAGGGAAATGGAAAGAAAATAAAAGTTGTAGGGTTCAGGGTTCAGAGTTAGCCCCGGGGGCGTGCCGCTCCTTGATTGCGTTTGAAAGCCTCGTTTGAATGAGAAATTAGAAATGAGAAATGCGAAGTGGTGCGGCGCATAAAATGAGGAAGCGCCGCAGAATTTTGATAGCGCTTCGCGCCGTAGTCATCGGAAGCGCAGCCGAGGGGCTTCCTTGCAGAACGGTCAGCATGCTAATTGCGCTACTTCAATCACCACTTGTTCCTAATTCCTAATCCCTAGCCACCAGCTACTAATCACTAGTCACCCAGTCACTAGTCCCCATTTTTGAGCAAGTACTGATACACGTCTCGCCGTCCCATATGGAACTTTGCCGCGATCTTTCTCGCTGCTTCTTTCTGCGGAAGTGTCTTTGCCAGCTCCAATGCTTCTGCCTCCCAGGAAGCTTCTTCCTCTTCTCCTTCTGCCATATCCTCATTCCAGCCCTCGACGAGGATGACATATTCACCTCTAGGGTCATTTTCATCCAGCTCGGCGCGGAGCTCCTTCAGCGTCCCCCGCCGGAAGGTCTCGAATTTCTTCGTGAGCTCTCTTGCCGTCACGGCCTGTCTGTCTCCGAGATACTTGATGAGCGTATCCAGCGTTTCCTTCAAGCGATGCGGCGCTTCGTAGAAAATGAGCGTCACAGGCACACGGCTCATATCCATCAGAAGCTTCTTCTGCTTCGCGGTGATCTTCGGCAGAAATCCGATGAAAGCAAACTGTCTGGCATCGAGGCCCGATGCCACAAGTGCCGTCAGTGCGGCATTCGGCCCCGGGAGCGGCACGATGGGGATATCTTCTGCAAGTGCCAGACGCACCAGATCTGCCCCGGGGTCAGAGATGACCGGCATCCCGGCATCACTCACCTGTGCGACCGACTGTCCATCGAGCAGCTTTTCGATGAGCTTCGGCCCTGCTTCTTTTTTATTATGTTCATGGTAGGATACGACATGACCCGTAATGCCCAGATGATCCAGCAGGATCCGGGTATGACGGGTATCCTCCGCCGCGATGATGTCCGCCTGTTTCAGGGTCTCCACCGCTCTTTCGGTGATATCCTCCAGATTTCCGATCGGTGTCGGCACCAGGTACAGGGTGCCGGGATTGATTTCACTCATGGAATGGCTCCTTTCAATAGAAATGGGGGAAGTTTAAGGTTCAGAGTTCGGGGTTAGCCAGTGGAACGGGGCGCCCTTTGATTGCGGATGAAAGCGGGGGGCGGGTTCTATGGGTTCAGTGGGGGGTGGTGCGGCGCATCATCATATGGAAGCGCCGCGAAGTTTTAAAATATACGTTATTCGCAAAAGCTGAGAAACCTGTGAACCTTTTGAATCTTCAGAACCCGCTTACCCTTTGAAGATTCGCATAAAGGGTCGATCGTTCTTTCTGCTTTCAAACTTAGCCCTCATTCATTTCCCATATATCTCCAGCACTTCATCCGTATACGATCCGTCTCGGTTATGCAGGAGGAGCGGCGGCTCTACCGTAAGCTCCGGATTTCCTCCATACTTCCACTCGATGAGGACTCGCACCGCGGTATGGCCTTTTCTGGCATAAATGAAACGCATTCGCTTCGGCTCCATGCGATACGACCGTCCGATGGCTATGAGATCAGCCGTGCGATCGGCACGATGCACCATCGCGAGGCGGCCGCCATATTTCAAAAGATACTGCGCTGTCTTGAAAACGTCTGTGAGCGATGCATTCATCTCATAGCTCGCACTGGCGACCCCCTCTAGCATGCTCATCTTCCCCGTCCCCATTTCGCGATACGGGGGATTTGCCAACACCAACGAAAAAGAGCCGGAAGGAAACCTTTCATTCACCTTCCGGTAATCACACTCGACCACATGGATCTGGTCCTCTTTCCCATTCCCCGCTATATTGCGGCGCGCGAGATCTGCCATGACGGGATTCACCTCAAAGGCCGTGATATCCCTTCCGCCCAGAGCCGATACGAGGAGAGCGATAACGCCTGTCCCTGTCCCGAGGTCTGCGATCCGATCCTTCGCCTTCGGCTTCACATAGTGCGCGAGCAGTACGGAGTCCACCGAGAAGCAGAACTGATCCGGCCGCTGGATGAGACGCATGCCATCCCGTACCAGATCATCGAGCCGCTCGCCATCCTTCAGTGTCCACTCAGTCATTTTCCACCTGCTCCACCACATCCCAGGAAAGCGTCTTCGTCTTCTGTCCATCGAGCTGCACCTTGACCGTATGCTTCTGTGAATTCACATACAGCACCTGTCCCATGCCTTCATCCGTGATGACCTTCATGCCGACGCGGAACTGTTTTCCCTTCTGCTGCATCGCACAGCACTTCTTCCTGCGGCTGTTATCCCCCGTGTACTGGTCATTTTCATAGCGCAGGCAGCACATAAGACGCCCACAGACACCGGAAATCTTCGTCGGATTCAGCGACAGTCCCTGATTCTTTGCCATCTTGATCGACACCGGAGCGAAATCTCCGAGGAACGTCGCGCAGCACAGCGGCCGTCCGCACGAGCCGATCCCCGAGACCTGCTTCGCCTCATCACGCACGCCCACCTGACGAAGCTCGATGCGCGTATGGAAGACCGCAGCCAGCTCCTTCACCAGTTCCCTGAAATCGACACGCCCATCTGAGGTGAAGAAGAAAACGATCTTATTTCTATCAAATGTATACTCTGCCCGCAAGAGCTTCATCGGCACCTTGAACTTCTCGATTTTCTGGAGACAGATATCGAAAGCCGATTTCTCCCTCGCCTTATTCCTCTCCAGCTGCGCCATATCCTTGATCGTCGCCCTGCGGATGACCGGCTTCATCGGATTCTCCTCATCCTTCTCCGCCTCAGTCGGCATCGTCACTACATAGCCATACTCCAGCCCGCGCGACGTCTCCACGATGACCCCGTCATCCAAGTGAAGCTCCAGGTCATTGCCATCGAAATAATATATTTTCCCTGCCGGTTTGAACCGGACACCTACGATCTGCTCCATTTCTGGCTGCCTTTCTGTATATGTTCCAAACTGATGAGAATATAATCCCATACATTTTTACTATTGATATATCGGGAAACCGCCGTTTCTGCCGTTTGCAGCACGCCCATCGCTTCCTCGCCCCGGCCGCGGTCCCAGAAAGAAGCGAGAGAAGCCTCGCGTCCCGCGACCGACCCGCAGCGGGAAAGAGAAGCATCCCCTGTCTCTGCGATCACCATGATATCGCGCCCCACCAGGCGGATCCAGCGAAGCCGCCGCAGGAAATCCTTCCTCTCCCCCAGCTCCATAGCGGAGAGTGTCGCAAAAGGCATCGCATCATGCGTCAGGATATTCCAGAAATCCATCGCTGACTGCGGCTCTGCCTCTCCCTTTTCATCACAGACCTCCAGCGTGATCCCCGGATTTCCTTCCGAAAGCTGGAAGAGCACCTTCGCATCCATTCCCTTCGGGAAGTGATACTTCTTCGGATCCGACGCCATGAGCGAGAGATAGTCTCCCTCCGACAGAGGCAGGAAGGCAAACCGCTCACCACGGGAAATGATGGTCGGAAGCAACGCATGAAGATCATGCGTAATAAGGATGAAATGGACATTTCCCTCCGGCTCCTCTAAGGTCTTCAGGAGCGAATTTGCCACCGGATCCATCATCGTCTGCGCTTCATCAATGATGCACACATGCACCGTTTCATCGAATGTTGCCATCGCGTCCAAAAACAGGCGGAACTGCTCGATCTTGAGCTCCATCCCCATCGGACGAAGATACCAGACCTGATGATCCGCAAAGGTCACGACCGGCTCCTTGCCGGAAGACTCCCGCTGCCAGAGACGGATCTCCTCCCAGAGCTTTCCTGACTTCCCCGTCAGCACCCCTGCAAGGTCAAAAGCAGCTGTCGTCTTTCCGAGACCCTCATCGCCATACAGGATCATCGTATGCGGCAGCCGCCTCTCCTCGAGAAGCCGCTTCCACTCCTTCTTCACTTTTCCCTGTCCATAGACATGAGGTAGGAAATCCGTCATCACTCGCTCCTTAAAAACTATCCTAAAAATTCATATTCTATTGTATCATGCGACGAACGATGGTGCAAAAATTTCATGCACAGAGAAAGAAGAAGTCTCCTTAGTCGCTTTCTTCAAAAAGAAAAACCGATGCATCTCTCTTTTACGAAAAACACATCGGTTCTTTGCATTCATTTTTATAGCGTGGTTTTATGGTTGCATCATTCCGGCAGGCTCAGGAAGCCTTGCAGCAATGCACCAGGGAACTGAAACTTTTTCTCCGTTTCTCCAAACCGTACAATCATCAAACCGCCTTGAATTTCTTTGACCGTTCCCATGCCGAAGGCTTTATGCCGAAGCTGACAGCCAACCACGACACGGGACAAATCCACCTGCTTTTGTGATGCAGGTGCTGCTGGTTTTGGTACTGGCGGGGTGTAGCGTGGCTTTTTCAACGGCTGCCCATACACAGTCGTTTTTTCTGCCACCTGCTTTTCCTTTGGGGACGGATCCATATCCCTGACAGCTTCTGCAACATCCGGAAACGGTTTTTCCGGCAAATCATCCGCCGAAGGAATCGGTGCTTCCATCGAAGTCTGTTGCAGAGTAAACATACTTTTATAGTCAGCATCCGAGATCACCGTATCCCAACCGCCACGGTTTTCCCCTTCATGCCGGTCAATGCCCGTGTAGCTCAAGCTGGCATCTTCGTATCTCTTAAACTTGTAAACAGCATCGTTCATCAGCGAATCATTAAACACACCGAGCGATACCAGCAACTCAAAATCTTTGACATCCAGACCCGTTACTTTCTTGAAAAGCCTTGGTTCCAGCTGTGTAATAACATCCTTCAGGCATCGTTCCCTATAATCGGTCAGGTACATAAAAACTGGAATACGGGTAGCAAACTTAATCAGCTTCTCCTGAATCTGTTTGCGTTTGGATTTGTACTCTTTTTCTTCCTCGCTCAGCTCTTTTTTCTCTTTTGGTGTGAGTTTTTCTGTGCCCTCTTTCTTTGTCTTTTTTACAGCTTCGGACTTGTTGATAATGGTCTGTATATCCTTGTTCAGACTGCGGAACCCTTCGATTTTCATCAGAGCTTCCATCGCCGCCGGATTAGCCATCAAACGGGAAAGAGTATCGTTATCCACATTGACAAGCAGTGCACTTTCCCAGCGTTTGGCAAGCAGGGTGGCAGATGTACCTGCCATAGCGATGTCCAGAACCTCGCCCGCATCAATCTGCCGCATGGTGCTGCCATCGTAAGCGATGACCGGAAGGAAATTGATAAACTCCGCTACCTTCTTTTCCGGGTTGCCTTCGTCAATGTTCAAACGGCAGCTGTAATCGGAAATCTGTTTGAGTGCTCGGTCAAGAGCAAAGTCAAACACATAGCATTCCTTTTTGACGATTTCTTTTTTGCCGCCGTCCGTTGTGATTTCCCACGGGCTTTGCACACGAAACGCCGCCTGAAAATAGGTTTCCGGGCTGGACAGATTGCGCAGCATAAAAATGCCTGTCCATGGCTTGACTGTAACGCCCGTTGTCAGTTTACCGCAGGAGAGGGTGATGGTCTTGCTTTCCAATGGGTCACGCATGGATTTTTGCACCGGCTCCAGAGCCGCTGCACCGATTCCGGCACTCGTCCCTGCACAGACATTGATGGTGTAATCATGATAGAACGCATTCTGCTTCTGCATCAGCAGATTTTTCATCGCACAGCAGGAGGCTACATTGGGGAGAAACCAAAGTGTATGCTGCAAGACATTCAGAAGACGTACATCGGCATACGGCATGGCGGGTTTCTTAGCACCCAGTTTCAAATCATCCACACTGGTTTCCAGATAAGCACCCCGAATGAGATCCAGCCACTTCTGCACCTCATTTTCATAGACAAAGCAAGCGTCCGTCCCTTTGCCTTTGGCTGAGAAAAAGACATTCAGGTCAAACTCGTTGAACTCTCCCTGCATAGCGATCTGACGGATACTGTCCAGGATGCGGTAAGTCATCATCACCATGCGGGGCAGTGCGGCATAAGGATTATTGTCACCTTTCCAATGTTCCTTTGCCCGCTGTTCATCCGAGTATGTCCAGTTGTAAATCTGATCCTCGATAAATTCACCGGAATTCAGCGCCCGAAACGGCGTACCGGACAGATACAGATAGTACATGGTTGTGATGGGGAGGAACGTTTCATCGTAGGCGTTGCCACGGTCATACGTATCCATATCCTCACTGTCGTAGCTGTCCTCGTCCTCCTGCTCAAACAGCTTTTTGGCGGTATCTTTCCATGCTCCGAAGTGGTACTCATCAAAGATCACCAAATCCCAGTTGGTGGCATGTACCCACTCATTTTTTGCCTTGATGCCGCCGGTTTCCCTATTCACTCCCAGATAATCCTGAAAAGAGCCAAAGCAGACGATAGGGCGGGACTTGTCCGCTGTTTCATAGGTCAATTCTGTGTTGCGGCTGATAAACTGCCAGCCTTCAAAATCAATGTGGCTGTTCAAGTCCTCCTGCCACGCACTGACCACAGCCGGCTTGAAGGTCAGAATCAGAATCCGCTTGAATCCCATTTTCTTTGCCAGCTCATAGGACGCAAAGGTTTTGCCGAAGCGCATTTTGCAGTTCCACAAAAACTTGGGATAGCGTGTAGAGTCCTCCTCATAAGCACTCTGAAAATAAGCGGCGGTTTTGTCCACGGCTTCCTGCTGTTCCGGGCGCATGGAAAAACTGTTGACTCGATTCTCCGCATTGTCAGTATGGTTTTTGACGGCCAACACAGCCGCTCGGACATCTTTTACCCTGCAGCGAAACCATTCACCGCCCATGCATGGAATCTGCTTTCGTTTCAAGACACGATGAACATCATGGTCAGTGAACGAGGAACCATCTGGATACATAGCACTTTCCCGATAGACAATGCGATAGGGAACACTGCCGTCCGGTCGTTTGGTGGGGTACTGCTGGGCCACACGCTTGTCCACATCAATGGCGGTATAGCCTACCTTCAGAAGCCCTTGATACTGCGGATTGGTGTCCTCGTAGGCATAAATCATCGGGTGGGCATGGGGGCGTTGTGGGAAGAAATCAGTTGCCATTGTCGTCACCACCTACTTCAATAGGTTTAATCATAGACTCAATAAATGAAATTTCTTCATCTGTTAAACCGTATTTTTTGTACAACTCTTCGTCAGTCCAGGGATTGTTATATATTTGATTTGGCACAAAGACAAACTTTTCCTTTGATATATCCTGTGACGTGAGTGCCTGTAGCAATAGGAAACGAAAAAACTTTGTTCGCAGATACGTTAGAAAATTTTCTGCATGACTTGGATTATCAAATGCTCCACTCACTAAATAACTCTGTGTGCAAACTTCACCAGGCTTTATGATTCTATTAGAAGAAATAACTCTAAACTGTCCATTTTTATCAGGTGTGCCCGCATGTTCACATGTTGCTTTTGAAATAATAACTTTGTATTTATCAATTATATCAACATTTCTACTCACTTCCGCTCTGCTAACATACGTAGTTTCACTGCTACTAATCAAGGTTAAACAGTCATTGAAAGGTGTTTTCCTTCCTCTGAATGTCGTAATAAAACCAAATGGTGTCTGTGTACTTACTTGTTCGGTTAAATTTTTCTCCTTCTTTGCAATTATTTTATGAATTATAGATAGTGCTTCATTATAGCGTGGAAAAATAGAAAATTCATTCAAATCTCGGATTGCTTTGCATTCTTTTCCATCATGAACACTTATAAATTCACATTTTCCTGAATTATCTCTATCCCATAAAAAATAATTTACACCTCCGGAAATATCGACACCATTGAAACAATCTTTAGAATTAGGAAAATCAACAATTTTCCTTAAATGAGTATCATTTAGCATAGCAGTTCGGTACTGTTCAAGCCCTCTACCACCTGTGAACCAACGAGATGGTGTAATCATTACCAAATATCGTGGCTTCAGTTTTTGTGATTGTTCAACGAATTTTTGATAAATAGGGATTGCATAATTTTCTTTTTTTACACCCACATTAAGTTGATATGGCGGATTGCCGATTATTACATCAAATTTCATCTTGAATATCTCCTCCGGTTTAGTCGTATGTATCCACTCATAGGCATGGGTTTCCAGCTCGTCCCCTCGCTCATATTCACTCTTGGACGCACCGCAAAACAGGCACTTGCCGTTCTGCCAGCGGTGCGGGATCCGCTTGTATCGGATGTTGCCGCTGGTGTCCTCAAAAAGCGTGATGGAATACTTGCTGTTGGGATACTTGGAACAATACACACTTCTCCGGGAGAGAAGGCTGGTCAGCTCGGTGATTGCGATGCCATACAGCTGCTTGTGAAAAATGTGGTCGATGCGTTTCTGCAAATCCGGGATTTCCTCTTTTAATCCCTCAATCAGGCGTTTGGCGATTTCCCGCAGGAACACCCCGGACTTACAGGCCGGGTCGAGAAAAGTTGCGCTGCTGTCATGCCACAGTTCTTCCGGCAGCATATCCAGCATCCGATTTGCCACCTCCGGCGGTGTGAATACCTCATCGTTGGACAGATTCGCCAGACAGGTGAGCACATCCGGGTTATACATACTGCTGTAAAAATCACTCATAATCCTGCACCCTCCTGTAATCGGTCAACGGATATTCCCTGATGGGCGATGGGATAAATGCCTGAACTTCTTCGTCATACTCCCAGCCGATCATGAAAATATTCATCTCTTCCTCGTGTCCGCTCAGAAGCTCATCGAGTGCAAAATCACGGCGCTTCATCTGATTGCCTGTAACAAGGCTCCATTCTGCAAAAACAATGGGGGAACCGTCAGCTTGGAGCATGGTGAGCGCATCTCCGCACAGAATGTTTTTGCGTAGGATAAACCGCAGCGCTTCCCGGCACTGTTCATTTGCCCGGGCTTTGGCATTGGCAGTATATTCCTTGTCCCAGATGTCAAATAGCCGCTGGCGACATTCCTCTACGTTATCCTCCAAAATATCAACTCCGTACAGGCTGGTCATTGCCAGTACCGAGTACCGTTCATAGTCAAAGGGACTTTTCCCATACCGACTTTTTACCACTGCCAGCTTCCGGCGAAGAACTTCCGCAAGAAAATTCCCATTTCCGCAGGCTGGTTCCAAAAATCGACTTTCAATCCGTTCTGTTTCCTGTTTTACAAGGTCGCACATGGCTTTTACTTCACGCTCGGCAGTGAATACCTCGCCGTGATCCGCCACACGCTGCCTTGACTTGACCTGTCGTTCTGCCATTTCTTTACCCCTCATATATCCATGTGCTGACAGAAAGGCAACCACCTACAAGATGGTGTACTTTTTCGCAGGGGCATTTTCTGGTGTTTTCAAATGAGGAAAAGAGCGTTTGTTCACAGATTTTGCATGGAAAAAGCCGGTGTTCTGTGGTATCATTTTCTTAAAGCTAAAAAGCAGGTATTTTACAGGAAAGTACAGGTTCCTGTAAAAATACCCGCTTACAACAACTTGGCTTTTTCGTAAATCTCCGCACGATAGCGGAAGGTGGAAAGCGGCATCCCACACAACTTAGCAGCAGCTGTTCCGGTGATTTTTCCATTTTTCCATTGCTGATATAGATGATGGAAGTTTTCTGGTAAAGGCGCCGGGGGTCTGCCGAAGCGGACACCTCTGGCTTTGGCGGCGGCAATTCCTTCTGCTTGACGCTGCCTAATATTGGTGCGCTCGTTTTCTGCCACAAAGGACAAGACTTGCAGCACAATATCGCTGAGAAATGTCCCCATCAGGTCTTTTCCCCGACGGGTATCCAACAGCGGCATATCCAGTACCACCATATCAATCCCTTTTTCCTTCGTCAGTATCCGCCATTGCTCCAGAATCTCAGAATAGTTACGCCCCAGACGGTCGATGCTCTTGATATAGAGCAGATCGTCTTTTTTTAGTTTCCTGACCATTTTCCGATACTGAGGACGTTCAAAATCCTTACCGGATTGCTTATCAATAAACAAATGTTTCTCCGGGATAGAAAGTTCTTTCAGTGCAAGAATCTGCCTGTCCTCATTCTGTTCTCTGGTGCTGACGCGGATATATCCATATAAATTTCCCATGACGTTTCCCTCCCTTTTTCCGACCGGGAAAACAGCTCCCGCACCGGATATATTTCATTTTCTATGGTACTGGATACTTCATGCTCCTGAATAAAAAGACTGTGAAAATGTCGGGTGCAGACCCGGCATTTTCACAGTCATCTCCCTATATCAGGCACTTTCCTTCGCGAGCTATGATGTCTCCTACAGTCAGGTATAGATAGGCAAAAGGAGGCCACGGAAATACGTTCATTCCATAAGAAAAAACCGCTTTGCGAATGGAATCCATCCGTGAAGCGGTTTCAAATGTCTTACTTAAACTTATCAATGATCTTATCAAGCCAGGAGCTCTTTCCTTTGTACTGCGCGCAGTCCTCTCCCATGAGGTGGGCGTAGTTCAGGAGGGCTTCTTTCTGCTCTTCCTTCAGGCGCTTTGGTACGGTGACTCTGACTTCCACGTACAGATTGCCCTTCCGGCTGGACTGGAGGTGCGGCATGCCTTCGCCGATGATGCGGAATCGGGTGCCGCTCTGCGTACCGGCGGGGATCTTGAGCTCGACCTCTTTGTCAAGGGTCTTGACCTTGATGGTGCTGCCAAGAGCGGCGACCGGGAAGGTGATGTCTACGCTCTTGTAGAGATCATCCCCGTCACGCTCGAAGTCCGGATCGTCTTTCACGTAGATGTATACGTAGAGATCCCCCTTCGGACCACCGCGCTTGCCGGGCTCACCCTCGCCGGAGACGCGCATGCGCACACCGGTATCAGCACCGGCCGGGATATTCACTTCGATGGTCTTTTTCACGCGGATCGTGCCGGTGCCGCGGCATTCGGAGCATTTATTCCGGATGATCTTGCCGCTGCCCTGACAGTGCTGGCAGGTGATGATATTCACCATCTGTCCGAAAGGACCATTCCTTACCATACGCTGCTGTCCGGTACCGTGGCAGTCGGGGCAGGTCTCGACGGAGGAGCCTGGCTCTGCACCGGTGCCGTGGCAATGGGTACAGGTATCATTCTTCGGTACGGTGAATTTCTTCTTGATACCGGTCGCTGCTTCGCGAAGAGTGATCTCCATATCATAGCGGAGGTCAGCGCCCTGCTCCGGGCCATTGCTCCGTCTGCGTCCGCCGCCGGTGAACATGTCGAAAATATCACCCATGTCGAAGCCGCCAAAGCCTCCCTGACCGCCGAAACCGCCAAAGCCGCCCTGTCCGAAGCCGCCGTAGCCCGCACCGCCGCCACTGGCAGCCTGCGTGAAGGCATCGTGTCCGAGCTGGTCATACTGCGCTCTCTTGTCCGCATCGGAGAGGACGTGGTAGGCTTCATTGACTTCCTTGAATTTTTCCTCCGCGGCTTTTGGATTGTCTTTATTCAGATCCGGATGGTACTTGCGTGCCAGCCGGCGATATGCTTTCTTTATTTCATCGTCTGAGGCGCTTTTATTGACGCCCAGCACGTCATAGTAATCTCTGCTGTCTGCCATTCTTTTCTATCCTCAAAGAAATTAGGGAAACGCTGATTCAATCGCAGAGTCAGTGTTTCCTTAGAAATGCCTCAAAAGGTCCTGAAGGTTCCGCTCTCTTCCCGTTTTCTGGAAATCCGTAGAACCTTCAGAACCTTCTGAGTTTCTCTATGCTGATCCCCTTGCAGGAGATCAATTATTTCTTGTCGTCGTCTACGACCTTGTAATCGGCATCGACTACATTGTCATCGGCTTTCTTGGCACCTGCCTGAGGTCCCTGCTGCGGGCCCTGCTGAGCGCCTGCCTGCTGCTGTGCCTGCGCCTGCTGTGCCTGCTGGTACAGCTTTTCGGTGAGTTCATGCAGCGGCTTGGTGAGTGCTTCCGCAGCGGCTTTGATCTTCGCGGTGTCATCGCCTTTGAGGCTTTCTTTCAGGGCAGCGATGGCGTCATTGACTTCTTTGACCTTGGCAGCATCTGCTTTGTCGCCGAGTTCTTTGACCGTCTTTTCTGCCTGGTAGATCAGTGCTTCCGCATTGTTCTTGGCTTCGATGCCTTCCTTGCGTTTCTTATCTTCTTCTTCATGCGCCTTTGCATCGTCCTGCATCTTCTGGATCTCTTCATCAGAGAGGCCGGTGGAAGAGGTGATATCGATCTTCTGTTCCTTGCCGGTGCCGAGGTCTTTTGCAGAAACGTGGACGATGCCGTTCGCATCGATGTCGAAGGTGACCTGAATCTGCGGTACGCCCCGTGGAGCCGGCGGGATGTCGGAGAGTTCGAAACGGCCGAGGGTCTTGTTGTCGGCTGCCATCGGACGTTCACCCTGGAGAACATGGATGTCTACAGATGGCTGATTGTCAGCTGCGGTGGAGAAGACCTGAGACTTGGAGGTCGGGATGGTGGTATTTCTCTTGATCATGGTCGTGAATACACCGCCAAGGGTCTCGATACCGAGGGACAGCGGGGTGACATCGAGGAGAAGGACGTCCTTGACTTCGCCTTTGAGGACGCCGGCCTGAACAGCAGCGCCGACAGCGACGGATTCATCCGGGTTCACGCCCTTGGATGGTTCCTTGCCGAATTTATTCTTGATCAAGGCCTGTACTGCCGGGATACGGGAAGAACCGCCGACAAGAAGGACTTTATCGATATCACCGACGGAAAGGCCTGCATCCTTCATCGCAAGGTCGATCGGTTCTACCGTCGCCTGTACGAGGTCTTCGGTGATTCTATCAAATTCTGCGCGAGTCAGGGTCGCATCGAAGTGGACCGGCTGACCATTGGAGTCGATGGTGATGAATGGCAGGTTGATATCCGTGCTCATGACGGAGGACAGCTCGATCTTGGCTTTTTCGCCTGCTTCCTTCAGTCTCTGGTTCGTCATCGGATCACGTTTCAGTTCGAAGCCGTTCTGTGCTTTGAATTTTTCAGCGATCCAGTCCATGACGCGGGCATCGAAATCATCACCGCCGAGATGGCCGTTGCCGTTGGAGGCTTCGACTTCGAAGACGCCATCCGCCAGATTCAGGATGGATACATCGAAAGTGCCGCCGCCGAGGTCATAGACGAGGAAGCGATGTTCTTTTCCGTCTTTGATCTTGTCGAGGCCGTAAGCCAGAGAGGATGCGGTCGGTTCGTTGATGATACGAAGGACATTCAGCCCTGCGATCTTGCCGGCATCCTTGGTCGCCTGGCGCTGTGCATCGGTGAAATAAGCCGGGCAGGTGATGACTGCATCAGTGACTTTTTCGCCGAGATAAGCTTCTGCATCGACCTTCAGCTTCTGCAGGATCATCGCAGAAATTTCCTGCGGAGTATAGGATTTGTCATCAATGGTGACTTTGTAGTCGCTGCCCATGTGACGTTTGATGGAAACGATGGTGCGATGCGGGTTCGACACCGCCTGGCGTTTTGCCAGCTGGCCGACCAGACGTTCACCCGTCTTGGAGAAGCCGACAACAGATGGGGTCAGGCGAGAACCTTCCGCATTCGGAATGACGACAGGCTCGCCGCCTTCCATGACGGCAACAACAGAGTTTGTAGTCCCCAGATCGATACCAATAACTTTTGACATTTGAAATGTCCCCTTTCTTTCTATTTGTACTTACGAAATTTTATATAGAGAAATGGAATCGCAGAGCGTCCCATCGGTTAGCCGTTATGCACGACCTGTACCTTCGCTACGCGGAGTACATTGTCCTTGTACAGATACCCTTTCTGGAATACCATGGAAATGGTTTCGTCTTCTTTGTCATCTGCCGGGAGCATCATGACCGCTTCATGGAAATGCGGATCGAAGGGTTTTCCCAGTGCTTCGATCTCCTTCACACCGAAGCCTTCCATGATCTTGACGAATTGCTTCTGCAGGAGCTCGAAGCCCTGTACATAAGCCGCACCGCCTTCATCTTTTTTCATGTGAGCAAGCGCCAGCTCGAAATTATCCAGCACCGGCAGGAAAGCTTTCAGTGTTTCTGCGGTATGTGTATCCGCAGCTTTCGCTTCCGCTTCTCTGGTGCGGCGGCGGAAATTATCAAAGTCTGCCTGCAGTCTGACGTACTGGGAAAGAGCCGTAGCCAGCTTGGACTCTGCTGCCTCCGCCTTGTTCTTGGCTTCTTCGGCGGTCTTCTTCGCTTCGCCGAGCTGATCCAACAAGTCATCTACGGGAGACGTTTTCTTTTCTTCTTTGGCTTCGGTTTCTTTCATCGGTTCTTCGACGTCGACTTTCTTCTTATCTTCCTTCATCCAGGAACCTCCTATGTTTTCCCTTTTAATAACAGATCCAGTCGCTGCTGCATGAATCGCATCATACCGACGATGCGGCTGTACTGCATCCGTGTCGGTCCTAAGACGGCCACGGAGCCGATGACCCGGCCGCCGGATGTGAACTGCGCTCTGACAACGGACAGATCCGAGAGCGACTTCATCGGATTCTCTGTCCCGATATGCACAGCGATAGGCTGATCGGAAGAGGAAAGAAGCATGCTTTCGAGCATGTCTCTCTGCTCTAAGAGATTCAGTATATCCTGCATCTTTTCTACATTTTTAAACTCCGGTTGCTCGATCAGCTGCGAAGCCCCGCCGGCGTAGACCTCTTTCTGCGGGCTCACAGCCCTCTGCAGCGCCTGAAAGACCGACAGATACGGTGTCAAATCCTTCTCTACGTCTCGCTGGAAGGAAAGGATCATCTCCTCGTCCGTATGGTCGATCTCCCTGCCATGCAGGAAATGATTCAGCTTATCCGCGAGGAGCTGCATCTCGTCGAAGGAGGATCCTTTCGGAATATCCACCACCGCATTCGATACATCGCCCTGATCCGTCACGACAAGGAGGATCGCCCGCCTGCCATCGAGCGGAAGGAAACGGACATAATTGAATTTCTTCTTCTGTCCCGCAGAAGCTGCGACCGACAGCGTATGCGTCAGTACCGCTACAGCCTTGGCCATGTTCCGGAAGATCTCTTCCTGACGGTTCACATGATCCATCAGCATGTGGTCGATCATGTGCTCTTCTTCCGAAGAGACCGGAGCAGGCTGCATCAGCCAGTCCACATAGAAACGATATCCTTTGATCGAAGGGATGCGCCCAGCGGAGGTATGCGGCTGCTCAAGATAGCCTTCATCCTCTAAGTCCTGCATCTCATTTCGGATCGTCGCGCTCGATACACCCAAGTCATACTTCCGTGCGATCGTGCGCGAACCGACCGGTTCGGCCGTGTCTGCATAGTCCTGCACCACCGCCCACAGGACGCGCCGTTTTCTTTCATTCAGTTCATTCACACCATGTCCGGTGCTTTCTTGATTGATTCTACGTGCCATATGTATCACCTGAATTTATTAGCACTCATTATTCCCGAGTGCTAACTTACGATATTAGAATAGCATTCACCTATGGGAATGTCAAGGATATTTTCGATTTCTTCTGAAAAAACGGGATGAATGGTTTAAGGGTTCAGGGTTCAGGTGCGGCGCATAAAAATAAGGAAGCGCCGCGAATATATATAGACAATGCCCGAAAGTAAGTGGGTATCAGGTTTCCCGTTTGGGAGTTCCAAACATCAACCGCTGAGCCGCGAATGACAAAGATTTCTCGCTTGTGCGCGAAATGACGATACGGGAGTCCGATGTCGCCTAGTCTTTTAGTCACCCAATCACTCGAAACTCCTAATCCCTAGCTAC